>NZ_JEXG01000006.1:0-137896 GCF_000581275.1 Acinetobacter sp. 809848 | reverse complement strand
TCATGCCAAGTTGATTTTGCGTATGAAAATAAGCAATACAGTGCTAAAAAATTGGGGCCTTATGTATGTCGATAAATATTGCTAGCTTTAACCAGCCGACAACTTTTAAAGGTCTTTCATTTATCCTGAAATATTTTTTGGGAATGAGCTTGCTATGCCTGATCTTTACATTTTTTAACTCTGCCCATGCAAGTTGCACAGTTACAGGGACACCTTCTGGTACATACACATACACTGCCGCAACAATTAACAATGATGCAGTTCTGACATACACGGGAACAATACGTTGTTATGGGGGGCGTACAACACCAGAAATTTCAGGTTATATGTGTATGAAAACTGTATTTACGGGAACAACAAATGCAATTAACAGTGTTTCATTACCTTACACCGTCACAGCAACTGTAGGTGGAGCTGGGTCTTCTACCACCAATCAAAATTCGAATGTCTGGTATGGTCCAGTAAGAACAGTCGCTTCAAATAATGTTATTAGTTACTCTGTAAATATAAAAGTACCAGCCCGTACAGGGTCGCTCATGGCATACCCTAAAGGAACCTATACTGGCACGGTTCAGCTATTTTGGGACATGCAAGCAAGCTCTAGCACTGTGTGTGAGGGCGATAGTGGTGGAGGTTGGGACTCGGGTAATACCACTATAACTGCTAATTATGTTGTGCCAAGTTTGTGTCAAATAGATTCAACATCAAATGTCGATTTTGGAAATATTAATGATATTGGTAAGACTACTCGTGATTATACAGCTCAAGGAGTGGTAAATACGACCTGTAATAATGGACTGCCATATAGTATTTATTTAGGGGATGGAAATAACCGTATTGCTGGTGGCTTTAGGCAGATGACAAATGGTAGTGGTCAATATATCCCATATCAGTTATATCAGAACTCGAATTATAGTGCGGTATGGGATACTACTGGTGGTGTAAGCGCAGTTGGAGGTTCTGGAGGTGTTTCTAAAACAGGTTCGGGCAATTCTCAGGGTACAAATGTCTATGGAAAAATTCCGCAAGGTACCACTATTTCAACAGCTCCGGGTAATTACTCAGATGCGATAGTTGTTACAGTAACTTATTAATTATTTATTGGAATTTAATGTTGAATATATTTTTAGAGGTTGAGTTGAACACTTAGCATTTAAAAAGTGGTCTATAAATTTGGTGTTTAATTGTTCTAATTTAAAAGAGGCAAATAGGTTTTTTTAAACAAAAGGTAGGGGTGATAAGTAGTTAGCGGTAATGTTGTTTTAGGATGAGTAAAAACAGAAAAAGACAAATTAAAAAAATAAGAAAAAACATCTGATAAATATATACCTTATGAATATTAAATGTATTTTTACACAAGTTAACAGATTGTACAAATTAAATTACAGTTCTCTTTTCTTTATTTATTCTTTCTTATCAATAAAAAATACTTATAGAGACAAGTCGATTCTCAATAATTTAATGATTTGTATTGGAAAACAAAGTGTTAAAATTGAAAAGCTCAGATGCTCTGATATGTTTAATTGTATTTTATTCGGTGAATCTACGAATCGAAATTTGTGGATGCTTAGTAGTACTAAAGACAAATGGCTACAAGCGTGACAGCTATCCCGAATTTTAACCTCATGAAAATACAAAGGTTTATAAATTGTTTCAACCACTTACTATCCAAACTCGACTTGGTGGATTCTACTTCTTTTACTATTCCATCGTGGGCACATTCATGCCTTATTGGAATTTATATCTTCAAGATCAGGGGTTTAATTATCAAGAAATTGGTGTTTTATCATCAATTGCGATTGTAACTCGCTTTTTTGCGCCTTTAGTTTGGGGTTGGATTGCTGATAAATCTGGTAAGCGGATGTTGCTTGTTCGGATAGCAACTTGGATGGAGTCATGTATATGGTTGGCTATTTTTATAGTGCCAAATACTTTTCAATCAGTTGCTTTGCTTATGCTTATTTTTAGTTTCTTTCAAAATGCGATTTTAGCTCAATTTGAGGGAGTGACTTTATTTTGGTTGGATGATCAAAAAGCTAAACTTTACGGCAAAATTCGTAAGTGGGGATCGGTTGGGTTTATTGTTGGGGTATTCACTATTGGGGCTATTTTAGAAATAGTGCATATTTCAATGCTCCCAATTTTACTATTAATTATCGCGTCGCTAGCGTTTATTTGGTCTTTTACAATCCGAGAACCTGATAGCGCGCCTACTTCCCAAAAACATTTAGAACCTTTACTTCCTGTTCTTAAGCGCCCAACAGTGGCTGCATTTTTTGCAATTGAATTTATTCTACTTTTTTCACATGCGCCTTTTTATAGTTTTTATAGTAATTTTCTGAAATCTTTGAATTTCAGTACGACTGAAATTGGATTTTTATGGGCCATGGGCGTTTTTGCTGAAATTTTTATGTTTTCAATTGCCTCAAAGATTTTTCAACGTTTTTCGTGGCGCAGTTTAGTGATAGTGTGTCTGCTAGTGACGAGCATACGTTGGATGCTAGTTGCAGTATTTTCACATTATTTTATTGGTCAACTTTTTGCGCAGTGCTTACATGCCTTTAGTTTTGGTTTATTTCACTTGATCGCAATGAGAGTTATTTTTCAAAACTTTTCTGCTGGACAGCAAGGGCGTGGACAAGCACTTTATAGTACCATGTGGGGGTTAGGTGTAGCTTTCGGTAGTGTTCTGGCTGGGCATTTCTGGAAAATTCTTTCTGGTGAACTCATCTTTATGTGTGCCAGCGTGGTTGTGCTCTTAGGTTTGTGCTTTGTAAAGTGGCTTCCGAAACAAGTCGATTCTTCAACTACCTAAGCTTGAGATCATGCAAAACAAAGAATTTATATTGAAAAAAGCAAGTAAATATAAAATTGTTTGATGACTTGTTGTGACACGTTACAGTTGAAAAATATTGTTTTTATATGGTTATGGAGCAGTGATTTTGTCAAAAAATATGCTAACTTAACTTCATGCGTTTAATGATTAATAAATCTATGAAAAATATTTATATTATTGGATTATTGTGGGCTTGTTCTGGTTTAGCTGTGGCAGAAACGGCTACTCAACAGCCAGCTGAACAACCCGTTCGGACTGCAAGTAATCCTAATGCTATACGTATTGTTACGCGCCCTGAAATTATGGGATTGTGGGGAATGGAAATTCCAAATAATAAGAAATGTGTGGAATATTATAACTTTCGTAGTAGTAATGATGTAGTGATCAAAAGCGGTCAGGAATGGTCTTATGGTATTTATGAATATCAACCATCTGATGACCCTAAAGAGCAGCTAGCCGCTTTAGTAATGCAAATTAAATTTGACAATAATAAAGTAGATTGTTCTGGTCAGAAACAAGACCAAACAGGTGATGTCTCACAATATTTTGTACAATGGAAAAACGACCATACAATCAATTTCTGTTCAACGGCTAAGGGTGAGCAGTGCTTTGCGACTTTACGTCGGGTATTACCATAAAATGGTTGATATAAAAAAAAGCCTCTTAAAAATAAGAGGCTTTTTTTATTATGCAGTTTCAGCTTTCTTTTCTTCCACTTGCTTTAACAAGTGTTTTTCAAGGTAATGGATATCCATTGCTTGAGAGCAGAAGCTCTTATCTTGCAAAATAAGATCTTTATGTAAAGGAATATTTGTTTTAATTCCTGTAAGGATCATTTCATCTAGCGCTTGACGCATACGAGCAATTGAAGTTTCACGGTCTTTACCATGAGAAATCAATTTAGCAATCATAGAGTCATAGTAAGGTGGAATGCTGTATTCTGGGTAGATATGAGAATCTAAACGAATACCAGCGCCGCCTGGCGCATAGAAACTTTCAATTTTACCTGGTGAAGGTAAGAATGTTGTTGGATCTTCTGCATTGATACGGCATTCAATTGCATGTCCTTGAACTTTGATATCTTCTTGTTGAAGCTCTAGTCCTAGGCCACCAGCAATGCGTAACTGTTGTTCAATAATATCGACACCGGTAACCATTTCAGTTACAGGGTGCTCAACCTGAACACGAGTATTCATTTCAATGAAGAAGAATTCACCGTCTTCAAATAAGAATTCAAACGTACCAGCACCACGATACTGCATCAACTGACATGCATGAACACAAGCTTCTAAAATATCAGCTCGAGCTTGCTCTGGTAGGTTTGGTGCAGGTGCTTCTTCTAGTACTTTTTGATGGCGACGTTGTAATGAACAGTCACGGTCATATAAATGAATTGCATGACCATTACCATCACCAAGAACTTGAACTTCGACATGGCGAGGTTTTTGTAAGAAGCGTTCCATGTAAACGGTATCATCACCGAACCACATTTCTGCATCGCGCTGCGCTGCTTGAACTGATTCAAGTAGTGTATCTACACGCTCAACAATACGCATACCACGACCACCACCACCAGAAGCCGCTTTAACAATAAGCGGGAAGCCGATTTCTTTCGCTTCTGCCAAGGCATTGTGGATGGTTACTGCATGGTCGCAACCTGGTACAGTAGGTACGCCAGCTTTTTTCATGGCAACAATCGCAGAAACTTTATTCCCCATAAGGCGGATATGTTCTGGACGTGGGCCAATAAAAGTAAAGCCTGAGCTTTCTACAATTTCAGCAAACTCAGCATTTTCTGAAAGGAAACCATAACCCGGGTGAATAGCATCAGCACCGGTAATTTCTGCAGCAGTAATAATTGCCGGGATATTTAAATAGCTATCACTACTTGCGCCCGGACCAATACATACTGCTTCATCAACAAAACGTAAATGCATCAAATCCTTGTCGGCATCTGAATAGATACCAACAGTCTTGATTCCTAATGTTTTACAAGCCCGGGTAATACGTAAAGCGATTTCACCACGGTTTGCAATTAAAACTTTTTGCAACATAGACGTCCCCGGGGTAATTACGCGCGATAACGGAATAAAGGTTGACCGAATTGGATAACTTCACCATTTTTTACTAAAATTTCTTCGATCACGCCACTTTGAGTTGCTTCAATTGGGTTCATGATTTTCATTGCTTCAATAATACCCAAAGTTTCACCAGCAGATACTGTTTGACCTACTTTAACAAATGGTGCTTCACCTGGGCTTGGAGCAGCGTAGAACACGCCAACCATTGGAGAAGTTTCAACTGCTCCACGCGGTGTTTTTGCAACTGGTGCTTCTGCAACAGGAGCAGCCGGAAGTGCTACACCAGCTGCAGCAACGACAGGATTGCGACGAGTTAAAGCGATTGATTGATCACCTTCTTTAACTTCGATCGCTTGCAAGTCAGACTCAATCATTAAATCGATGAGTTTCTTAATTTTGCGGATATCCATGGGCGACTATTCCTAAACTAGTTTGGGTTAGATGGTTGAATTTTTTCAATAGCGTAATCGAGTGCAAAACGATAGCCTTTTGCACCTAAACCACAAATCACGCCAATTGCTTTATCAGATAAATAAGAATGATGCCTGAATGCCTCTCTTGCATGGACATTCGACAAATGTACTTCAATAAATGGAATGGCAACGCCAAGTAGGGCATCGCGTAGAGCAACAGATGTATGGGTGAGGGCTGCAGGGTTGATAATAATAAGTTCTACGCCTTCAGTTTGAGCCTGATGAATACGATCAACAATGGCACCTTCCCAGTTGCTTTGAAAAGTATCTAATGTGAGTGAAGCTTGTTGAGCTTGGCTAATAAGTTGTTGGTTAATATCATCTAAGGTAAGATGACCATATACTTCTGGTTCGCGTTTTCCCAGCAAATTCAAATTCGGTCCATGAATCACCAAAATGGTCGAACTCATTCAGATTGCTCCAGCTCTAAAGTTGCAAATATTCTTTGCAAGATGTCTGCAAAGTTTGCTTATTATGGCATATGTTTCTACAATTTTTTTATAATTTGTTTTCATCGTCGCAGAAAGGGTATACCAAATTCGGCTTATATATTGTAAATTTTGCGATGATTTAGCAATGTTAAAAAATGACAAAATTTCAAGTAATTTAATGGAGCTTATTTTAAACTGAATTGACAAAAACAGTTCATGTATTTTGTGTAACGGCTATAGAGTTCTCTCCAATCACTAATAGCTCATTCCATCGAGTTAGATAATTTTTTGAACGGTGGCATTGTTTCATGTGCCAAGATGGATTACGGGAATGATAACCGACTTGTAAATAGTGACTACCGAATCGGTTACGAACTGTGCTGAGTGTTTGCATTAATTGTTGTCTTTGCTGAATCAACTCAAGAGGTTGCCATAAATCATCAATATGATGTTGACGAGGATGCAAACCACAAAATAAAACTCCAATCTTTATATATTTTTTATTTTCTTTATATAAAACATCTATTTGCTGCATGGCTGCTTTTGTTAATATGCATAAATCATCTGTTGCATAATTTAACCCTATCGCTTGAGAAGACGCTTTTTTATAAGGTGGTTTATCTGTTTTTTCATAAAGTAAGACTTGAACACAGGCACACAACTGTTCTTGTTTCATTAAACGGCGATGGGCTCGGTTAAGATGAAAAATAAGTGCTTGTTTAATAATCTCAATACTGGACAAAGCTTGAGCAAAACTGCGTGATGCTAAAATTCGTTTGGTGACAATGGCAGGATCGTCGAGTTGAATACAAGATTGGCCTTTTAGCTCACGAATGGTACGTGCCATAACCACAGAAAAAGCTTTTGCTAGATGATGCTCATTGGCAAAAGTTAAGTCTAAGCATGAATAAATCTCATAGCTACGTAATTGTTTGACTAATTGATAGCCAATTCCCCACACTTCTTTGACTGAAGTATGTTGCATCAGGTCTTCAAGAAGCAAAGGATCTAAAGTAGTGAAATTACAAATTCTATTAAAGCTTCCAATTTTTTTAGCATAGTGATTGGCTAATTTTGCTTGAGTTTTTGAATATCCGATGCCGATACAACAAGGTAAGCTTAACCATTCTTCTAAGGTTTCTACGACTTTGACACAATAAGAATGGATATCTAAAGATTGAAGGTAAGGGGTAAGACGAATAAAACATTCATCTATAGAATAAGCTTCTAAATCATCGGGCGAGAAAAACTCACCAAGAACTGAAAAAAAGCGACGTGACATTTCAGCATATAAAGTGTAGTTGCTTGAATAGACGTGTACACCTTCTTGAAGAGCTTCTTGTTCGATTTGATACCATGGGATACCCATTTTGATACCCATATTTTTTGCTTCTTCACTACGTGATACAACACATCCGTCGTTGTTGGAAAGTACTACGACTGGTAGGCCAATAAGTTTGGGATTAAATAGTCGCTCACAACTCACATAACAATTATTAATGTCTACGAGGGCGTAAATTTCGCGATGTGAGATTTCCATTATGATTTGCCCCATTAAAAATATTGGTAAAACTACATATTGATATTGTTTTCATAAACACAGTGAGGGAAAGTGCTGGATGAAAAATTTGTATCTTGAATACGTAACAAAATCAAGTTAACAAAATTTTTAGCAGAATACTAGAGTGGTTCTGTGGGTTTAACTTAGGTTAACCATGGAAAAAATAGATAAGGATTTAATATTTTTAATAAGAAAAAGGAGATCACATGGATCTCCTTTTTGTGACACATTCAATGTCAGTTTTTGATTACCATTTATGGCTATAAGAAACTTTCAGCGTTGCACCATTTGCCACTAAATGGCTAGTGTTATCGCTAGTTCGTAATAATTGGCTATATAGAGGATAATACTTGCGGTTAAACATATTCTCTAAACCAATCGTCACAGTGTCTTTTTTGTTAAGGGCAAAGCTACTGATTAAATCTGCTGTTGTATAAGATTTTACATCATAGCGACCAAAACTATTTTTGCCATTTAAGCGGTAATCTTCTGAACCGAAGTAAGTGGCTTGCAGGCGGTTCGTCCATGTTTCCGTTGGGCTATAAGAAATATAACCTGTTAGTTTTAATGGTGGAATACGGAAGCCTGTCATATCTTGTTCAGCACCGTTTTGCGGCTTTTCACGACCTTTCATCCACGTAACACTACCACCAGTTCCCCAAACATTGGCATCGTCAAGATAATCAAATGTTGCTTCAACACCAGTGACTTTTTCTTTGGTTCTAGCGAGTACTAAACCATTGTTGAAAGATTGCACCGCACCTAGGTCGGAAGTAGAGTGGAAGACCGCTAAACTTGAAGAGAAGTTATTGAAGTTTCCTTTCCAGCCCAACTCGTAGTTATCTACTTTTACGGGTTCTAAGAATGATGAACCAAGGTTAAAACCTTCACCAGCATTACGAATAATCAAACCAACATCAGGTAATTGGAAACCTTGGTTAAAAGATGCATAAATCGAGTGTTGGTCATTTGGAGAGAAAGTCACATTAGCATTGTACAACCATGCATCAGCTTTCACTTTTCCGCCCTCAACGGTATAAGGGTTAGGCTTACCTAATTGTGATAATGGAACAAAGCTATCAATTTGGGCATAGCTATCTTCATAACGCGTACCTGCTTCTGCTGACCATTGGTCATTAAAACGGTGTTTTAACTGTACAAAGCCACCCACACTTTGCGTGGTGAGTTCAGGTAAATAAATAAGTTTGCCAATTTTTACAAACTCTAAGCCACCAGATTGATCATAAATTTTTTGATCGAAAATATCTAAAGGCATTTCGCTTTTTTCGCGGCTAAAGTCACCGCCCCAAACCAATGAGGTGTCACCTAAAAACTCAAGTGGTGTGGTAACAGTTAAGCGGCTACCGAGTACATTATTTTCTTGATAGATCTGATCTACTTGTCCTCCACGATTTGCATTTTTTCGTGCATCAAATGGTGAAAAACGTGTAAAGAAGTCGCGATAATAAATTTGTGCATCAACCTTATTACCAAAAAAGTCTTTATGGTTATAAGTTAAATTGTAGATCTGGTTTTCGTTTTTATTTTGGTCTTTGAGTTTTAAGCCTTTAATTGCTTTCGCTGGTACAGTTCCAGCAGGAGCATTTTTCACACTTGGGTCAGATGCATAATCTGAGTCTTGCTCGGCATTATAATAGTTTGCAGCGAATTGTAGGTATTGGTTGTCATCAATATGATAACCAAGTTTACCACCGATACTATAGCCATCAGAATCATATAAATCGCCCTGACTTGGTTCTGGTGCAACACGGTCACCACTTGCATCGTACGGGCTACCAATACGCTGATAACCAAAGTCGAGTGCATAGTCAAAAGCGTTAAAGCTGCCTGTGAAATATTGATGAATATCGCCACTTAAAGCATTAGAACGGAAGTTTGTTAAAGGTGTTTGTAGCCCAACTACGGTTTTAGCTGTAGGTTCGCCACCAGCCGTTTTCGTGGTAATTGAAATAATACCACCTGCAGCGCCACCACCATAAATTGCGTTACTGCCGCGAATTACTTCAATGTTCGCAATACTTTCAGGATCAATTGCTGAAAGTCCTCTTGATGTGTCGCGTGTCAGGTTCATTGGAACGCCATCGACCAAGATGAGAGCATTACGACCACGTAAAGTTTGACCATAATCGGTAATGGTTCGGCTTGAGTCTGATAGGCCCGGTACGGCTTTTGCTAAAACGGTTGCAATACTACCAGATGAACCATTTCTTAAAAGTTCAATTTGTTTTTCATCTAGCTTGGTCACTTGCTTGGCCGAAGTAGAAAGTTCATCTGCGCGTGAAGCGGTAATTGTAATTGTAGGAAGTGCCTCAGGCTTTTTTTCAACATCTGTTGTCTCAGAGGTTGAGGCTGCAAAGGCCGAGTTTGAGAGAAAGATGGCCCCACCAAGTGAAAGGAGTGGAATGATATTTTTTACTTCAGACTTCCTCGTAAAAAGTTTGTGACTTTTTATCTTATTTCCCATTGTCTCGCCCTGAGAGTGATTTTAAATTTGTCGAATTATAAGTGAGAATGATTGTAATTCACAATATCGTTGTTGGACAAAAAATAATAAAATTTATTTTTATTAATTGTTGTGTAGAGGAAGGTGCACCCATCGCTCTACACAACTGAAAATTTATGAGATTTCTTTATAAGAATTCAAATGATTTTGATGGGCACGGCGAATAATGCTGCGGTCATCACCGAGTACAAAAAGCTGAACGGATTGTTGTTTCCACGCTGCAATATCTTCAGGTTGGCGTGGAATAGCACAGAAATGCTTTTGACTATTTTTAGTCTTTATATACATCTCTTGAACTTTTTCTTTCACTTTTGGATGGCTAGATTGCCATGGCATTCCCATTGATTGGGAAAGGTCGGCAGCACCTTCTAGAATAATATCAATACCTTCAACTTTTAATATTTCATCTAGTTGTTCTAGTCCTTCTAAGCTTTCAATCATGGCAACGACAACCGTTTCGTTTGCTGCGTGTTGAACAAAACTAGCTAAATCATCTATGCCATATCGATTTAACCTTGTCGAGTTGAGACCTCTTTGCCCAAGAGGCATATAGTGACAATAGTTCACGGCTTCTTGTGCTTGCTGAGCATTTTCAATATGTGGAAACACAATACCCGTTACCCCTGCATCGAGCAGAGGTAGAACTAAATGGTTGGCGTTTAACGGCACCCTGACAAAGACATCAAGACTCATGGCTCTAGCGGCTAAAATCATGGTCTCGACTTGAGACGTACTAAATAAAGTATGTTCCAAGTCGATAATAATAAAGTCGTAGCCCGCAAGTGCCAGTTGCTCGACATTAACTGGAGAAGCTACGGAACAAAATATTCCGTAGAGCATCTCGCCATTTGCTATTCGTTTCTTAAAAGAAATCGAATGCTTATTCATATTCAATTTCCTTAATGAGGCTGAGCGGGTTCGGAGTGGTTTGTACTCTTAAGCGAATTTCTGGAAGGAAACGGCGGCTTGCGAGCTGTTCAATATCGATGGTGTCATCTGTAAAGTTAAACAATTCATATCGTTCGCTAAACTCTGGGTGAGCTTCTTTATGCTGATTAATGATAGTTCTTAACATGGTCCAGAATTTGATTTCATCGAAGTCATAATGTTCATTTAAGAAAATTGCTAACTCGGCCAAATTTACAAACCAAAGTGCATCTTGAGTAAAGTCTCTTAACTCATTTGGAGAGTGGGTTTCCAAGAACGAGTTCGGGTTAATTTTGGCATGTTCCTTTGGTGCATCTTGCAAGTTAGGTAAAAGCTCCGGCTCACGTAAAAGATGACGACTAAAGCGAATTCCATCGTGGAAATCTTTCAAGGCCGCTTTAACGGGTAAACCATTTTTATGAATCAGAACCATGTTTTGTGCATGTGACTCTAAAGCGAGGCCGTGGCACCATAAAATATGCATGATTGGTAAATATGCATTGGTGAGTAATTTTTCTAACCAGAACTCGATACCGTACTCTTGAATCCACTCATCGATTAGCGGTTTTTGGTCTGTATCGAGTTGCATTAGTCCTGTTACTGGCGTTGCCGATTCGCCTTCTTTTAAGTAGCTGTAAATACTTTCGCGCCAAATGCAGGCGAGTGCGCCGTATTGAACAGGTAGCGCAATTTGCTGGTTAACTGAAAGACCGCCGATCTCTCTTAAAATAACAGGCTTACGCTGTTTTTCTAAAATATGGTCTTGTTCAACAATGTTATAAAGCCAATCACTCATTTTTGCCGCATTTTGAACGGTATGTGGCGCCAATACACGAGAGGTAGAAGTATTGACCAAGTTCATTGCCAATTTAAGAGAAAGCGCCGAGATATCACTAATATTTGATAGGGTTCGAATCGATTGCTGTGGTAAATAAGTCGGACCTTCAATATCTAACGGGATGATCAGTTGGTTGCTGATTGCATCTTGATAATATAATTCAATAATTTTATCCCACTGCCACGGGTGAATTGGAGTGAGGATATAATCTTTAAAATCTACATTTTGCTCTTTCAATTGATCGTTAATGGCTTGTAGATCTTTTTCTGAAAAATGCTGTTTATAAAGCTGCTCTAAGTTAATGGTTTCACTTAAAACCAGTTTACATAAACTATTATGAGTCGCGACCCATTGAACCGTAAAACCTTCAGAAAGCTCGGGTGCATATTTCTGGTTTTCTTTTAAATCGAAGCCGATACGAGACTTAAAACTTGGGTGATATAAATGTGCATTGGTAATCCGTGCTTCTTGTTCTAAATAAGACAAGGTTCTTAAAGGTTGAGCAGGGGCTTGGCTTAAAGTTTGCGCATGTTTAACGTAAGTTAAATTGAGTTCATCATTAAAGTTTTGCCATTTAACTGGGTCAGCTTCAATAATATTTTTTAGATCGGCAAGTAATGTTTTTAAGTTAGGGCGAGTTTCAGTGCCTAAAGTAATATCAGAACGGACTAAGCTTGAAGGATCTAACTTAATTCGTTTAAAACTAAAGTGTCGTTTGGCCGCGCAGGTATAAAAAACGGTATCGGAAATATAGAACTTGATTTGACCTTTAGAAAACTCGTATTTAAAAGTATTTTCAAAAATGAGTGCTTCTAATAATTGGCCCATCACGCGATTTTCCGCGAGGGTTTTATAATTGGTTTGTTGTGTTGGTTGAAGAGGGCAAAGTGCTTCTGCGCCGCGATATTTATAAATAGGGTTTTCAACTTCAATCCAGATTGGGTTGCCACCACTATGGTAGAGCGTATTTAACATATTTGCCTTGATTGGTAATGTGAGTGAATTAATTAATAAATCGCGGTATTGCTCACCTTTTGCGCTAAAATTTTCTTGCGTGAGCGTAAGGCGTGTGGCTTGCCAAAGTTCAGATTCTTCAATGGCCGTAACTCGTGCAATTGCACTGATGAGATGAGCAATGTGATTGATCACAAGGTAATATTTTAAAAAGGTCCACGCATCTTTCTGAGAGAACCAAACGGTACTATCTTCAGAAATAGATGAGTCGTCTTTTATCATTTCTGGAACAATGCTAATGCCTTCCATGTCTCGAAGAATAAGGCGATGTGGATAGCCGTTTTTAAATTCCATTAAACTATTTTGCATGTGCGCTTCTACGCTAATGCCTTTATTTGCAAACAACTCAATTAATGGAATCAGTGAAACTTTAACGTACTGTTTCCACCAGAAAGTAATGAAGTCTTTCGCGTCTTTCGATTGTAGATTTTGATTCGGTGCCGCTTGCTGAATAAAGCTTAAAAGTGGGATTTCATGGTTTTCATTTTCTTCAACCAAGCCGCCCAGCATTCGGGTATTTTCTAATACATCAGTAGTGAGCCCAGCTCTATAGAGGATGCCAAATGAACTTTCAAGCTCTGGAATTTTGACTGTTTTTGCCTCTAACTCCGGCAGAATCACAAGGTCTGGATATTGCTCACTAATCTTGTGATTAATAATAATTTTGCTCGCATCAATCGCGCGTTCCATTTCATCCATTGGGTTATTACGAATGAAACTGGTAATTCGTACATCAATTGATAGCTTTAAGAATAGATTTGATTGAGGCAACCATACTGTACGAACGGATGAGGTCGGCCATACGGTTTGACCTAAAGCTCCCAGATAGATCACGTCTTGGCTATCTAAATGTTTCTTTAAAGATGGATGTTGAAGTAAGAAATTAGCTTGCCACGGATGGGTTGGCATTAGCTCGTAATTTGCTAAGTTTTCTTGTAAACGTTCTTTTGCAGTTTTTAAAACTTCATCTTCAATACGATGAGAAAGCTGTTCTTCACTTACAAGCTTTTGGATTAAAGAAGAATGGATTGCAAAGTAATGAAGTTGGAAACTTGCGCCTAACTCAGGGCTATATTTTTTCATGTCTTCTTTAGAGAAACCTAAATTGGCTTTAGAAGTCACATGAAAAGGGTGCCCATATAACATGCCTTGTTCGGTTGCCTGAAAACCACTTAACGCTTTAGTTACTGTTTGGGAAGGCTTATTTTCTAAAAAGAATTTTGTATTTTCGATACTATTGGCAATATCGGAGTACAGGTTTTTATTTTGGTTTTTATCTTTAAATAAACTATTCAACTCGTCTGTAATCAGCTTCACTAATTTTTTTGGGTCGGTGAGCGAGTCAAATGTATTGTCGTTTAAATTTTGCAGAACAAAACCACGTTGATATCTATGATAACCAGTGGTGGATAGATGCTGAACTGCACCATAAACAATCGTATTAGATGCATTAAAAGTATAAGCAAAATACAGGGTGTCTGGGCGCTCTGCATACAGTGTGAATAAAGGAGAATCTTGAGCTGGGATAATATGCTTTTCAAGATTTACTTTGAGTTCACGAAAGAAAGTATTCAGGTACTGTTCGAAAAGTTTATAAGACCATGCATCGGTTGTAATAATTGAGTTCATTCTTGTGCCTCTTCTAAAATTGTATCTATTAAGAATCTGTTCAAAATCACCACTAATCCCGCACCGATAAAAAATAGTGAGGTGCAGATTAATGCAGCAGTAATATTGAAAAATGAGTAGGTGAGCGTGATCGTGATTGGGCCAATAAGTTGTCCTAAGACAAAGGCACTGTTAGAAATACCAATCACTTTTCCTTGGCTTTGAGCGCCGGCTTTTAGAGAAATTGTGTGCAAGATCGAAGGAATAAGGGCTGCAAAGCAGAAGCCTTGTATGAGTCGTAATACAAGAATCAGCCAGAGATTAGAAACCCAGATCAATGCGAAAATCGTGATGCCGCAAATTAAGGATGCGTAAATGAAGTTATTAAAAGAATCTCCTTTATCATCATTTCTTTTTCCCCAATAGGTTGCAGCAATAAATGCTGCTCCCCATGAAAGCGCATGAATTGTTCCCGTTAAACTCGCAGCAGATAACGATGAGTGAGTGCTTTGGCTTATTTCACTAATGTATAAAACGAAGCATGACACCAAACCAAAGCCGCCCGCTTGAACCAAAATGCCGGCGCTTAACCATGAAAAAATCGTTCTATCAAAGAAAGCTGGAAGCTTAGATTTCTCTTTGGTTTTTGTGGTTTCGGTTTTAACGGGATTGGTTAATACAAATGACGCAATCACAATGAGTGTCATCACAACAAATGCTGTCGCGTTGAGTAATACTTCAACCCGCCATTGATCCATAAATATCCCGCCGAGCACGGGACCACATAGGCAAGCTAGCGCAACACTACTTTGTAGTTGCCCAAAAGCGGCACCACGTTGTTGTTCATTAGAAAGATATGAAACATAGGCATTTAAAATCACGGAAAGACCGCAAAAACCCAGTAAAATTCGCGCGAAAATAAACAGGTATAAATGCTGGGCGCTCGCCATGAGCAGTATTGAAATACAGAAACCAGCCAGAGAAAGTAACAAGGCTTTTTTATGGCCGAATGTGTCGGATAGATGACCCACAATTGGTGCTGTAAATAAGCTGCCAATAGCTGGAGCTGCGAGTGCCAAACCTGCCCAGATAGTGGGAGCACTCATATGCGCAGTCAGTTTTTCCATATAGAGCGGCATGATTGGAATCAGCACCATGAGCCCGAAAGTGGAAAAAAACTGACAGAGCAAAATAATGAAATGATCTAGGCGAGATGAGCGCATGATTTAGATGTCCATGGTCTCATAGCTAGAAACAGATAAGCTGTGATAAGGGTTTGGCGTACTTCCGATTTTACTTGGCATGCCCGTTGAGTTGCTTTCTTGCGCAAGTAAAGGCGTAAGTAGCTGTTTGAACGGCCAAGTCTTATTGTCAAAAAGATAAGTTTGAATTTGCGATTTTGTTTGTTCTGAAATAGGTTGGGTTTCTACAAAATTTTGAATAATGTCTTGAACCATCTCCCAGAAATCGTTTTCCGTTCGATCCGTATATTTCAAGGTAGCTAAAGCAATCGGGTAGAGGTTAATTTGAATCCCTAAGGTAATGAAGTAATTAAATAAGTCTTCATTTTTAGTAAAGATAAGATTGTTCGGTGTACTCGTGTCAATGGTATAAACCGGAGGCGTAAAACCACTTTCTTCAATGGCTATGGTACATATTCTTAAGGTATCGTGGTCACGTAAAATAAAGCATTTAAACTTATTATTTTCATAACACACCATGGTGTTTTGCCCGTGGCATTCAGGCATGATGCCTTTTGCCCAAAGCGTTAAGAATGTTTGAATAAAATGGATACTTAAGTCTTTTAGTAATGACCATTTGTCACCTTCAACGCCTAAAGCTTCCCAAGGGTCAACATAGGTACAGCTTAAAGCTGACATAGTGATTGGCGTGACATTTTTATCTTGGCAAAAGTCGGGTAAATGTCTGACTTGGCAGCCAATCACCCCTAAGTTTTTTATAATCGGCTCTTGTTTACCTAGTACCCACCAATGTGTTTCATTACTCAAAAAGAGGCTATTTTTTATTAAAGGACTTTCATTAATGACGTCATTTAAAAAATCATAAGCCGTATGTCCATTCATTAAATAACGACCTGGCATAGAGCGGATTGCACCTAATGTTTTGGCATTGGTCGAGAGTTTTAAATGCAGAGTAGGGTTTGTGTTGTGAATAAGGGTTCTTAAAGAAGAAGTCGGTAAACCAATTGTGGTGACATGGTTTAGGTCAATACCGCCGTATTTATTTTCATCAAGCTTTAAATAGCGATGTTGCGTCTCTAACAACGGCAGGGCTAAGTAATCATCTGAAAGCTCAGCCATTTTGTCAGCAATAAGACTTTCCTCAACTTCTGATAACAAAAGCTCTTTGTGAGGAATCGACTCCATATTGTTGATCACGTCATCTTTCTTAAATGCCCACCAATACACCTCAATTTCTTTTTGAGTTGTGAGGGGGGCAAGTTCACCTTTTGAGTGAGCGAACGGATGAAATGGACGATCAGCTACCAGTGATAGCAATTCACTGGTCATTAAAGGTGAAGAAAATGAAAGGGCTGACTGTAAAATTTGAGGAATTTTTTCAGCCGTTACTAAGTTATCTAGCCAATAATTAATCGCTTTTTGATGGTGTGGTGAAGGCCACCAAGTTGCTTTAGTTAAATAGTTAAAAACTTCAGAAATAGAAATTTCAGACGTTGTATTACTTAAGAGGTTATGAAGCAAAACTTCGGGTTGGGTAACATAGAAAGGATTTACACCATCTACTTTTAAACAGCTGAAATAGAGTTCCAACTCATCATTGAGAGTAATTGCCAGATAAGGCTTTTTATAGGAAATATGATCTTTAAAATCTCCATAATTCTCCATGTAGAGTGCATCTATGGTTTTTTGTAGTTGTGCTGTGTAAATCCGATCTAACATTTTAGTTATTCCTATTCTTATAAAAGCGGTAGAACCGTGCCAACGTTTTGTTCTTGTGCAGCATTGAAGAACCATTTAGCGCAGACAATATCGTCAATCGCCATGCCCATTGGGTTGAGCAAAATGATTTCATCTTCGTGTTCACGGCCGTTTTTATGACCAATAATGATGTCGCCAAGTTCAGCATGTAGTTTTTCACGGCTGAATAAGCCATCTTCAACCAGTACATTGATGACTTTCTTTTCTCGGTTTGATTGGTCCCAGTCATCCACAATGACTTTGTCGACTTTTAAGAAGACTTCAGGCTCGATATCCATAATTGAAATATTTGAAACAAAGCAGCCTTTTTTAAGCCACTCAAATGGAATGTAAGGTTTATCTGAGACTGTGCAGGTAATGAGGACGTCAGCTTGCTGAATTGCAGACTTGGCACTGTCATGAATTTCAATTTCTAGCTGCGGATATTCTGATAAGAACAATGTTTTAAGTTTTTCAGCTGCTTCAGGGTTTACATCAAATAAATGTATTTTTTTTACTTGAGCATATTGTTCAAGTACAGTTTTAATCTGCATTTGAGCAATTGGACCGCAGCCAATCACGGTGATGTCTGAAAAGTCTTTTTTTGCTAGATATTTAATTGAAACACCAGTAATTGCCGCAGTTCGCATTGCACTGATGAGGCTGCCTTCCATCACCGCAACTGGATAATTTGTTTCTGAGTCATTTAAAACAATCAGTGCGCTGGCACGCGGAATATTGAATTTTTTAGGGTTATGTTGTCTTGAACCAATCCATTTGATTCCGGCAATCGGGTCGTTGCCACCTAAATAACAAGGCATTGCGATAATACGGTCGGCAATATGGTCTGCACCTTGCCAGCGAAGATAAGGTTTTAAAGGTTGAACAAACTGTTTATTTGCATGCAGGGTTAAACCTTCAGTAATTGCTTCAATAAATGAATTACTATGATTTGCGCCAAGATTTAATAAATCTGATTGACTTAAGTAGCGAAGGGTAGCCAAATTGCTCATGAATATTTCCTAAGGAGAAGGTTAAACAACATTTTGTAAAGTAAGGTTTTCTTGGCGTCGTAAGTTTCGATTGAAGTGACGCTTCTTGATCATTTCGAACCATTCATCTTCATAAACAAGATCGAGATAACGATCGCCACGATCGGGCAACAGTGTTAAGACGCACGATCCATCAGGAATGGTTGGAATCAGTTTTTTGATGGCTGAAATTGATGAGCCACTTGAACCGCCAGCAAAGATTCCTTCATGCTCAAGAAGTTCTCGGCAACCGAGTGCCGACTCATAGTCATCTACATAAATGACATCATCAATTTCATTGGGGGAGAGTAGCGGTGGGACAGTACTTGCACCAATGCCAGGAATTTCGCGTGGACCAGATGTGCCACCAAACAACACAGAGCCGACGATATCGACTGCGATCACTTTTAATTCTGGAAATCTTTCTTTAAGGCGACGAGATACGCCCATAATCGTGCCAGAGGTACTTGCCCCAATTACGAGGTAATCAATCTTGCGATCAATTTGATTTAGGATTTCTTCTGCTTCTCCAAAATAATGGCTTTTCCAGTTATTTGGGTTGGCATACTGATTAATCCAAACAGCATTTGGAAGCTGTTGGCAGAGTCGTTTTACAGTGTCGATTCTGGTTTTTAAATAACCGCCGTTTTGATCTTTTTCAGAGACCATTTCGATATTGGCCTTGTAGAGCTTCAACATTTGTAAGTTTGCTGAGGCTATTTTCGGGTCAATAACGGCAGTAAATTTTAATCCATATATTTTGCAGGCCATTGCAAGCGCAATCGCTAAGTTCCCTGATGAGCTTTCAACAATATGACTATCTTTATTAATCACTCCAGATTTCAGGCCTTCCTGTAGCATGAATAATGCCGGACGGTCTTTAATACTTCCTCCTGGGTTTAACAATTCCATTTTCGCAATCACTGAGATCGATTGATGCGTGAATAGCCTTGATAATTGTAGTAGTGGCGTTTTACCTATGCAGTCGAGAATATTTTCATGGATCATGGTAGATCTTCTCAGGTTTTTATGTGGTGTGAATGATAATGATTATTAATTTAATTATTATTACCATTTGTGCCATGATTGTTGCGGTTTGTAACTAAAAACAGGAGGGACTTAGAGGATTTTTCACTAATTTTTTTTATCTAATTATTTGAATCGTAATATTTAAGTTTTACAAAAGGATTAATAAATAAATCTTTTTAAATATAATGACATAGGCAATAAATTACTTTAGAACTAAAAAAATTAATTTAATTAAGACAGATGCGAGAAATTATTTTGAAGAAATAAAATGAAATTTATGACCTCATCCGCGTAATTGATGCATCGCTATACTGTAGTGAGCATGGGTAGATTTAAGGCTTATAGAAGAGATAAATATTTAAAGACTGACTTAAGATGCTTTGAATAATGAACTGAAATTGATCAAGTGGCAGTTATTGATATGAAAATGTCTGAAAATGATACGCTTAGATAGATATGATCATTTCCATAAGCGCTATATTTTCAATGGATCAGTTGAGCCTAGAAAATATAGGAATGCGTGTTTCGCATTTTGTCTTATGGGTCTTTCAAGCTGTCTTTGTCATAAAAGACAGCTTTTTTTATGGCGATTTGATGAGTAGAAAAGTTATGAACGATAGCGATGTTTAGCTTGTTCATAAGCCTCAAGATTAATGCATTGAGCACCCAAGCTTGTGATTTGTGCTTGGTCGAGTTGAAGTTCATCCCATTTTTGCATTTGCTCGAGCAGCCAATAAAAGTCTTCAACTTTTGGCAGTGCACTTTCTTTTACTAAATGACGGACAATATCCTGAATCATATAGTATTTGTCGACATGTATCTCTTCTGAACAATGGAAGCGCACAATTCCAAACTCGACTAATAATTTTAAAATTGGAGCAAAATCGTCTAACTCACTCAATTCTTGTTGGGCTTTCATAATTGCCGTGGTGAGTGCAACTAGTGTTTGTGGATGCTGTTCAGCCCATTCTTGAGTTACGGCTAAAACCTTATCAGCCACACGAGGAATAATGTTTTGACTTGAGCAAATCATTTTACTTAAACCCAGAAGCTCGCCTTGAGTATTCCAAGGTTCTCCTACACAAAAACCATCAATCACATGTTTGTCTAATGCTTCAACCATATAAGGTGGCGGTAATGTTTTGAGCTGGATAGATTGAGCAAGTTCAGGGTTTGCTAAAGCGAGCCACTCTCTTAAACAATAATGATGAATAGAATGCTTAAATACATGCGCTAAAGAAATGGAGTGACCTTGTTCGAGATAATCTGCCACTTTTTGCGCTGTTACTTGGGCCGTATCATTTTTTTGAATTGCAAGTTGATGAGTAAGTTTTTGACTTAAGCTAATGAAAGCACGGTTTTCACTTAAAACCAGTGATGTTTGTAGTGGCGTGCCAATTTGATCCGTGCCTACAGCCGCCGCAGGTAACATTGCAGATAAGCAATGCGCTGCATCTAATAGACCAAAAGCAAGACGGTCTCGAAGACTTGCCCATGATGCTTCTTTAACTAAAGTGACATCTAAACCGACTTCCTCAAAGAAGCCTCTTTGTTTTGCCCAAAGCAATGCAAGACAATCAAGCAAAGGAATATAGCCGAGTTGTAATTGAGTCTTTTCTAATGTGCTCATTTATTCATCCTTTAGTTGATTGTTGAGTAATTTTTGGGCATCAAGTAACCGCCGTGCCATTTCTCCAATCGTTATACGGTGACTCATGGCATTTTTTCTAAGAAGTTGGAAAGCTGTATCTTCAGGCAGCCCGTGGAGTTGCATGAGTAACACTTTGGCCTTTTCAACATCTTTACGGTCAGCCAGTTTGGTTTGAGCCTCTTTTAAATCACCTTCGAGTTTTTTGTGCTTTTTATATTGCTCAATCGAGATTTCTAAAATGGTATGTAAACGGGCAGGGTCTATGCCATCTACGATATAAGCCGTTACTCCCGCATCGATGGCTTGTTTGATGGTGTCTTTATCTGAATTTTTAGTGAACAGGACAGTCGGTAGGTCATAGCTACTCACACAACTTTCAATAATGTCACGATGAGGATGATCCATATCGAGCAAGATCACATCGGCTTGTAAATGCTCGAGACGAAAAATATTTAAATGGTCCAAAGTAAGGCAAGCGACCACTTCAAAATCATTTTCAAGCAGACTTTTTCTTATATAGTCTGCTCGCGCATGATCATCATCAATAAGGGCTATTTTGAGTTTTGGCATAAGTTCAGAAAATCAGGCTAAGAAAATGCGCCAATTCGACGCGTTTTTTGTTATCAGGTTTTAAGCAAGATTAGTGCCATCCAAAATTAAACAAAAAATCCAGTTTAAGTGGCATTTCAGCGAGCTAAAGAACTAATGTGGTCAGTCTTGGTGCAAAAATACGATTCATTTTGTGGCAAGACATATTTTTATCTTAACCATTTAAGTGTACCGCGATGGGGCAAATAGAATAAGACATTATTTTTATAAGATAGCTGGCGAAATTATATCTATATGAAATTAAAAATAAAAAATTTTTAAATTAAATTTATATAAGGATTGGCATGCAAAATGCTTACTTAATTACAGGTCGAAGACGACCATAAATTTTAAAGACGGCCAACGATGTCCGTTCTGATCGAATTTGTGAGTGCAACTGTGCACACAAAGAATTTACGTTCAGTCGGAGTGAAGGCCATGTCTTTATTTTTATTGCATAAAAAAGTTACATCTGAATTATCTAATTTTTCAGTTCCAGCGATGCGAGCCTTCTCTATGGGGGGGCTCGCTTTTTTTATTTCTTTTTATGACTTTGCTGTGCATTGGGTGTCATTAACGAGTGGGAAAAATGGATTCCAAGCAGCTACATGCTTTGTGAGATTGATTCGCTTCTCGGTAGAACACAAGGCAAAAAAACAACGTCTATTTGAGAACGCAATAACGCAGCTTAAAAGCAACGTGATTTGAGGAGAAACACTATGAAATTGGTAATGATTGGTCATGGTATGGTGGGCCACAAATTCATCGAAGCCATTTTAGAAAAAGCAGATGATGAACTGGAAATCACGATTCTCGCGGAAGAACCTCGTATCGCCTATGACCGTGTACATTTGACAGAATATTTCTCTGGGAAATCAGCAAAAGATTTATCTTTGGCGCGTTTTGACTTTGCTGATGCTCATGGCATTGACTTACGTCTAAATACAAAAGCAACTGCAATTGATACAGCTGCACAAACAGTCACAACCAATCATGGTGATGTCATCAGCTATGACAAATTGGTGTTGGCAACTGGTTCGTATGCATTCGTTCCACCAATTCCGGGTAATGACCGTGAAAACTGCTTCGTTTACCGTACGATTGAAGACTTAGACGCGATTCGTGCAGCGAGTCTTAATGCAAAAACAGGTGTAGTGATTGGTGGTGGTTTACTTGGACTTGAGGCTGCAAAAGCTTTACGTGATTTAGATTTAGAAACACATGTTGTTGAGTTTGCGCCACGTTTAATGGCAGTTCAAATTGATGATTTGGGCGGTAAAGTTTTACGCCGTAAAATTGAAGACCTTGGTGTAAAAGTTCATACACAAAAAGCGACACAATCTATCGAATGTGGCAACAGCACTACACATGTAATGAAATTTGCAGATGGTAGCGAGCTTGAAGCAGATGTCATTTTATTCTCTGCGGGGATCCGTCCACGTGATGAGCTCGCACGCAATAGTGGACTCGCGATTGGTGAGCGTGGTGGTATTGTCATTAATGATTATTGCCAAACTTCAGATACCAATATTTATGCTATTGGTGAATGTGCACTTTGGCAAAACAAAATTTATGGTTTGGTTGCTCCGGGCTATGACATGGCACGTATTGCAGCAAAACACATTTTAGATGAAGAGTGTCATTGCTTCGCTGGTGCAGACATGAGCACTAAGTTGAAGTTGATGGGTGTGGACGTTGCCTCTGTAGGTGATGCACATGCTATGACGCCGGGTGCATTAAGCTATTTCTATGCAGATGAGCATGCACTGGTTTATAAAAAGATAGTTATAAATGCAGATAAAACCAAATTGCTGGGTGCGGTTTTGGTGGGCGATGCGAAAGAGTACAACGACCTTTTACAAATGATGTTAAACGGTCTGGCTTTACCTGAAGTTCCTGAAAGCTTGATTATGCCTGGCTTTGAACAATCAGCAGGTAAGTCTGGTGGTAGCGGTGTAGATTTACTTCCAGACAGCGCGACCATTTGTTCATGTAACAACGTATCAAAAGCGGACATCTGCCAAGCAATTAGCGATGGTTCGACCTCTTTAGGTGCATTAAAGAAATGCACCAAAGCAGCAACAGCATGTGGTGGCTGTGCACCATTAGTGACGCAAGTGTTGAAGTCAGAGTTACAACGTCAAGGTGTGACTGTAAATAACCACATTTGCGAACACTTCCCGTACTCGCGTCAAGAGTTGTATCACTTGGTTCGTGTCAATGAAATTAAGACATTCGATGATTTGATTCATCAACATGGTCATGGTTTAGGTTGTGATATCTGTAAACCTGCTGCCGCAAATATTTTGGCATCTTGCTGGAACGATTTCGTCCTTGAGCCAAGCCATGCAGGCTTACAAGACAGTAATGACTACTATTTGGGTAATATCCAAAAAGACGGTTCTTACTCGGTTGTACCGCGTATGGCTGGTGGTGAAGTGACACCAGATGGTTTAATCGCGATTGGTCAAATTGCGAAGAAATATAATCTATATACCAAAATTACTGGCGGTCAACGTGTTGACATGTTCGGTGCGCAAGTTCACGAGCTTCCATTCATTTGGGAAGAGTTAAATGCTGCTGGTTTCGAGTCTGGTCATGCTTACGGTAAATCATTGCGTACCGTGAAATCATGTGTGGGAAGTACTTGGTGCCGTTACGGGGTAGACAACTCGGTTGGTTTAGCGATTGAGCTTGAAAACCGCTACAAAGGTTTACGTTCACCACATAAATTAAAAATGGCAGTGTCTGGCTGTACTCGTGAGTGTGCAGAAGCGCAAGGTAAAGACGTTGGTATTATCGCGACCGAAAAAGGTTGGAACCTTTATGTCTGTGGTAATGGTGGTATGAAACCACGTCATGCTGAATTACTTGCATCTGACCTTGATAAAGCAACGCTCATCCGTTACATCGACCGTTTCTATATGTTCTACATCCAAACAGCAGACCGTTTACAACGTACCAGTGTATGGCGCGACAACATGGAAGGTGGCCTAGATTACCTTAAATCTGTAGTTGTGGATGATTCACTTGGTTTGGCTGCCGAGCTTGAACGCCGTATGGAACACATCATTGGCACATATCAAGACGAATGGCGTACTGCGGTGGAAAATCCTGAAGTTCGTAAACGCTTCCAAACGTATATCAATGCAGGAGCAAATGAACAGGCCGATCCACACATTCAATTTACAACTGAACGTGGTCAAATCCGTCCATTAACCGAAGCTGAACGTTCAGAAGACCGCATTCCAATGGTTGAAGCATAAAGGAGAAATTATATGAATATTGTACAAGACAAAAATATGCTTCCTGATGATCAATGGATTGACGTTTGTGCACTCGATGATTTAACCCCAAATACTGGTGCGGGTGCACTAGTGGGGGGCCAAGCTGTAGCAATCTTCCGTGTAGGACATGAAAAACGTGTTTACGTGCTGAGTAATAAAGATCCGTTTAGCCAAGCGAATGTGATGAGCCGCGGCATTATTGGAGATTTACAAGGCGAACGCGTCGTTGCATCGCCAATCTATAAACAACATTTTAGTTTGGCAACGGGCCGTTGTTTAGAAGATAAAGACCAAAAATTGGCAGTTTATCCGAGCAAAATTGTTGATGGCCGTGTCTGGGTCAACGCGGTGCCGCAAAAAACTTATATTACCAATACAGGTGTATCACAAGACAAACTTAAACTGGTGCTGATCGGGAATGGTTTGGCAGGGATGCGTTGTCTGGAAGATTTACTTGATATGGCGCCAGATCGTTATGAAGTTACGGTGATTGGTGAAGAACCATGGGGGAACTATAACCGTATTATGTTGTCTCCGGTTTTATCGGGTGAAAAAACCATTGAAGACATTATGTTGCATCCACCAAAGTGGTATGACGATAAAGGCATTAAATTTATTGCCGGTGATAAAGCCGTAAAAATTGATCGCCCACGTAAAGTGGTTTACACCGAAAAAGGTCGGACAGTTGATTATGATCGTTTAATTCTGGCAACAGGCTCGGCACCATTTATTCCACCAGTTCAAGGTGTTGACTTAAAGGGCGTGTTAACTTTCCGCGATATTTATGACGTCAACACCATGATTGAATACTGCGATTCAAAAACCAATGCAGTGGTGATTGGTGGCGGTTTACTCGGTTTAGAAGCGGCGTATGGTTTAAAACAACGCGGTATGAATGTCACAGTATTGCATTTGATGGACCGTATTATGGAACGTCAACTTGATGGACGTGCGAGTCAATTACTTCGTCATAGCATTGAGCAAAAAGGCATTCATATTATTACCGAAGCCAATACAGAGGCGTTAATTGGTGATGAAAATGGTCATGTCAAACAAATCCGTTTGAAAGATGGCACGGTCTTAGATGCTGACCTTGTGGTATTTGCTGTGGGCATTCGTCCAAATATTGCTTTGGCACAAAGTGCTGGTTTACGTTGTAATCGTGGTGTATTGGTGAATGACACCATGCAAACATTTGACCCAAGTATTTATGCGGTGGGTGAGTGTATTGAACACCGTGGTCAAACTTTCGGTTTGGTTGAACCACTGTGGGGGCAAGCTTTTATTTGCGCGACCCATCTGGCTGAACACGGCAGCTTAACTTTTAAAGCACCCACTGTGCCGACTCAGTTAAAAGTCAGTGGTGTCGATGTATTCTCTGCGGGCAATTTTGAGCCGAAAGATGATTATGAAGACATTATACTGAACGATGAAAAACGCCAGATTTATAAGCGTATTATCATTCAAAGCGATCGGGTAATCGGTGCAGTACTGTTCGGTGATACTGAAGATGGCATGTGGTATGCAGAGTTAATTGCAGACCAAACACCTGTTTCTTCATTTAGAAATAAACTGCTATTTGGTCGAGATTTTGCATTAAAAAATGCAGGCTAAATAGGCAAAGGAGCAGTTATGAATAGTATTCCAAACGTTGAAATCGATAGCTCCGACCATGTTGCAAAAATCACTAAAACAACATGTCCATATTGTGGGGTGGGCTGTGGTGTTAGCGTAAACGTCCAACAAAAACCTCAAGGACCTGTGGTGCAAGTTGAGGGGGATGCCGAGCATCCTTCCAACTTTGGACGCTTATGTATTAAAGGTAGCCGTCTTGCGGATACTTTGGGGTTAGAAACACGTGTTTTACAACCAATGATGGGGCGCAAAGCTGATCGGGTGGTAACGACATGGGATGCCGCCATTAATAAAATTGCCGATAAATTCCAATCTTGTATCGATCAATATGGTCGTGACAGCATTGCATTTTATGTTTCAGGTCAGCTTTTGACTGAAGACTATTATGTGGTGAATAAGTTTGTAAAAGGCTATTTGGGTACTGCAAATATTGATACCAACTCACGCCTTTGCATGTCATCTGCGGTGGCAGGTCACAAACGGAGTTTCGGTGAAGATATTGTGCCTGCAAGTTATGAAGATTTTGAACATGCAGATATGGTGGTTTTGGTCGGTTCTAATACCGCATGGTGCCATCCTGTGCTGTATCAGCGGATTATGCAGGCTAAAAGCCACAATCCAGATATGTTTGTTGTGGTGATTGATCCACGTTTTACCAGTACTTGTGAACAAGCGGATTTACATTTACCGATTTTGCCGGGTCAAGATGTCGCATTATTTAATGGCTTATTTCAATATTTATATGGAAATGGTCATGCCGATCAGGCCTTTATAGATACTTATACCGAAGGTCTGCAAGATGTTTTGGAAAGCAGTGAGCCAGAAACTGATATTGAATATGTCGCAAAGCGTACGGGAATTGCACTCGATAAGTTGCAACAGTTTTTTGAGAAATTTGCTCAAACTGAAAAAATCATTACCCTATTTTCAATGGGTGTGAATCAATCAAGTCAGGGCGTGAATAAAGCCAACAGCATTATTAACTGTCACTTACTAACAGGCAAAATTGGAAAGCTCGGCGCTGCACCATTTTCGATGACAGGTCAGCCCAATGCGATGGGTGGTCGAGAAGTGGGTGGCTTAGCCAATATGCTAGCGGCACACATGGACTTAGATAACCCATTACATCAAAAAGTAGTGCAAACCTTTTGGGATAGCCCATTTATTGCAACTCAAGCTGGTTTGAAAGCAGTTGATTTATTTAATGCGGTTGAAGCCGGAAAAATTAAAGCGATCTGGATTATGGCAACTAATCCAGTGGTGAGTTTGCCAGATGCCGATCAGGTGAAACGTGCATTAGAGAAATGCGAATTGGTCGTTGTGTCAGATATCTGTGCCGATACCGATACTACGGCTTACGCCGATGTGTTACTTCCAGCTTTAGGTTGGGGTGAAAAAGATGGAACCGTGACTAACTCTGAGCGTCGTATTTCACGTCAGCGCGCATTCTTATCTGCGCCGGGTGAAGCAAAATCAGATTGGTGGTCTGTTAGCCAAGTCGCAAAAAAATTGGGCTTTAAAGGTTTTGACTTTGCGAGTGCAAGTGACATCTTTAATGAGCATGCAGCGTTATCTGCACAAGACAATGCAGACATAGATGCTCGTGAACAAAGTAATAATTTTCGTTATTTCAACTTGAAAGGTTTAATTAACCTAAGTAATGCTGAGTACGATGCTCTACAACCAGTGCAATGGCCAGTATGGGATAAAAACCAAGACGCTAAAGCCGTTCAACAACTGTTTGGCAAGGGCCAGTTTAGTCATAAAAATGCCAAGGCAAAATTGATTCCGACTGTTGCAATCGATCCGGTACATGCAGTTTCAGAAGATTATCCGCTCATTTTGAACACGGGACGTATTCGTGATCAATGGCACACCATGACGCGTACTGGTTTGTCACCAAATTTGACCAGTCACCGCGCTGAACCATTCTGTGAGATTCATCCAAATGATGCCTTAAAGTTTGGTGTACGTGATCAAGGTTTAGTAGAAGTTCGTTCGAAATGGGGCAGTTGTGTACTACGTGTGACCTTCTCATCGGGGGTACGTCGTGGGCAAATTTTTGCACCGATTCACTGGACTGAACAGGTTGCATCCGACGCCCGTATTGGTAAAGTCGTTAATCCAGAAGTTGATGCAATTTCAGGTGAACCTGAATTCAAACATACGCCTGTAACTATTCAGCCGTTCTATACCACTTGGCAAGGTGTGCTCTATATTCGTGAAGGATACGATTCGCATATTCAAGAATCGCTACATCACTGTGCATGGTGGACAAAAGTCAAAATGGTTAAAACCAACCGTTATGAACTTGCAGACCGCCAAACTTTTCACAATACTCAAAAGAATCTGAAAAGCTTTTTACCATTTGCCGATGAAACCTTTGAATGGTTAAGCATAGAAGATATCTCTTCACAACTGAGCCATAGTGTTATTTTGAAAGATGGCATTGTAATTGCAAGTCTATATATTGCACCGCCAGATTTATTGCCAGACCGTGATTGGGTAGCGAGTCTGTTTAAACGAGAACGTTTGAGCGCCTTGCACCGAAAAGCTTTACTAGCGGGTATGCCAATGTCGGCTACTAATAATGATGGGCCTTTAGTGTGTAGTTGTTTTAAAGTAGGTAAGAATAAAATTATCGACGTGATAAAAACACAAAACATTACCCATGAAAAACAGGTTACTGCATGTTTAAAAGCAGGTGGGAACTGTGGTTCATGTTTACCTGAGATTCGTGGCTTGATTAAAGCTTGCCAACAAGAGGTGGAAGTGTGAATAAGGGATATCCCGTAACTGATCTGGTCATTTTGGCGGGTGGACAAGCCCGCCGTATGAATGGTTTAAATAAGCTGTTACAGCAATTTGATGGCGATACGCAACTATTCAAAATTCATCAAAAACTAAAGCCATCTGTATCTGAAATTTGGGTAAATAGTCATCGTGATTATTCGATTTATCAAAGTATTGTGCCTGATATTAAGTGTTTTCAAGATGATTCTTCCGGTTTTTTCGGTCCGCTTATGGGTATGAAAAGCGCATGGTCACATGTAAAGGCAGATTATGTTTTGTTTATTCCCTGTGATGTGACGTATATACCTACGCAAGTCGTTGCCAAATTACACAGCGCACTTCGCAAAAATAAACAAGCTCAGGCAGCCTATGTTTCAATTAATGGGGATGCTTTATACCCATTTTGCTTATTAAAACGTGAAAGTCTGATCACGATAAGAGAGCAAATTGACAAACAACGATTAAGTTTAAAAGACTGCTTTAAACTTTTACATGCACAAGTCGCCGTATTTCAAAAACAAAACTTATTTTTTCATAGCATTAACTCTTTGGATGAGCTTCAACAATATAAACAAATCAATGCTTTTAAAGAGATATTTACAGCAAGTTAAACATTAGATTCTGTCAATTTACAAAATAAGATGCATTTTATTTAATCAGATTAATCATTATTTATAAGTATATTTATTTCTGTTAATTTACATTTTTTTATATTACGGGAAAATATTATAGTGGATACCAATAAAATTGAAGAAACTAAAGAAAAGTCAAAATTCCCATATATGCTTATATTCACGATAGTGTACTTGGCAATGGTTATTTTATATTGCCTTTTAGATGTGAAGGGGGTGAGAACTTTAAGACCAAATGAGTGGGGAGATTTTTTAGCTGGCTTCTTTGCACCTTTAGTATTTATGTGGCTAATTTATGGCTATCACCAACAGGGCAAAGAATTAAGTCTACAAATAGAAGAATTATCTAATAGTGTGGCGCAACAGAAAAGCTTAGCAATTACGGCTCAACAAGAATTAGATTTATTAATAGATAGAGAAAAGAGGCAAACAGAATTAGAAATCATTAATGCTCAGCCCTATTTCCATGTAAAAGATTTTGAAATTAAACAATTACAGTCTCATGGTGCTCTATGTTTTATTTTCTCATTTAATTTAAAAAATAGTCGAAATCTATGCAGAAGTCTTTTTACAATGTATTCCAAAGATTACGTAAATAATCAACTCGTATGGGAAGGGGCTGATTTTTTACCAACTGATTTAGAAAAAGGAATAAATATTAACTTTAACATTCATTCCCGCTATGTCATTGATGAAAGGGAAGATATATCAGTTCTTTACTTAAAATTTTTTTATACTGATGCAATTGATGTAATAAGAATTCAAATTTTAAAAATCACTATAGATCATAATCAAATACTACCTCAATTGAATGTTCCTTATGCAATTTCATGGTTGCATAATAAAAACTTTACAGATGATCCTAATTATTATTAATTACATAAATGATCTGTTTTTAATCAATTAACGAGTAATGAATTCCATGGAAAACCCAGTACCACCTAAACAGCCATTCTATAAAACTTGGGCTTTTTACAAAAAATGGACTTTTTGGGTAGTTGTTATTTATCTAAGTTTTGTTGTTATACATACCGTATGTTTAATATTCAGTAAAGGAGAAAACCGTCTTCTTAATTCGAATGAACTAGGGGATTTTTTAGCTGGTGTATTTGCTCCATTAGCTTTCCTTTTCCTTTATTTAGGATATTTACAACAAGGTAAAGAACTAAAAATTAGTAATGAAGCTTTTAATAAGCAATGTGAAGAACTTAAAAATAGTGTGGAACAACAATCTAAATTAGTAAGTTTTCAACAGCAAGAAATACAAGCTAAATATTTTGCAGCAAAACCCTTTCTAGAAATTAATCACGTTCGATATAGCTTTGAGGTAGAAGGAGGTAATACTATTCTGATTGATGGTGTTCCAGAATTTCAAGAACCAGAAGAAGTACTTAGATTAGTATTTGAAATTAAAAATTTGGGTGAAGTTGCAAAACATATAACTGTTACTGACAGTAATAAAATGATTCAGTTAGATTCTACTTATGAAATTAAGAAAGATGGTACTGTAACTATTGTTTGTTACGTAGATGTTGATTACGTTGAGGAATTAATTGAACAACGTGCAGTTGAGTTTTATCTCGTTGTTAAATATTCCGATATATACGGAAGTAAATATAGAGATCTTTTAGTTGTCAAATTTTTTGAATATGATGGGCATGAAGATGCCCAAGTAAACGTCAGAATAGTGAAAAGAGATTATAAATAGTTTCTTCTCAAAAATTAATCAAATAAACCCTTTTTCTTGATACCACTCATAATCATCAAAATTTAACTCTATCCCCATCCTTAGATGGGATAGGGGTAAACTCAATCTTACAAGCTAAATGTAAACTAGTGAACCAAGCTAGAATTAATGCAACAGCATCATCTCCATGTTTGTTTTCATTATTGTAATACCTAAGTTCATTTGAAATTTGTGATTGATATATAAATTCTTTTTAAAATTCTGAAATATGTGTCAAAAATCTCACATCAATTGTCATTTAACGATTGGCCGAGTGAACTATATTTTTAATCTTTATACGGTTGACTATTTATTATTTAAGTTCTATTTTGGAACTTGTTATTTTAATTCTAGCTAGATGTATAAAAATAAACGGAGCCAGAAAAATGATGGACACAGCTCAGCAAAGTAAAACAGATGTGACCGCATGTATCTTATGTTCTAGAAACTGCGGTTTAAGTGTTGAAATTAAAGATAACCAGTTTGTCAAAATTAAAGGTGATCCCGAACATCCATTTTCTCAAGGCTACATTTGCCAAAAAGCTGCCAGATTACAACATTACCAGCAACACGCAGACCGTTTGACTACACCTTTAAAACGTCAACCTGATGGATCATTTCAAGAAGTGAGTTGGGATGTAGCCATACAAGAAATTGCTGATTGTTTAGTTCAGATTAGAGATGATTTTGGCGGGACTGCTTTTGCTTCTGTTGGGGGCGGCGGTCAGGGTAACCACCTCGGCGCAGCGTATGGCCGACAGCTTTTGCTGGCCATGAAAAGTTATTATGCTTATAACTCACTTGCTCAAGAAAAAACAGGTGATTTCTGGCTCAATGGCCGCCTATTCGGTAGTCAAGCTTGCCATACCACAGAAGATGTTGAACACGCAGATTATGTACTTTTCATTGGGACAAATCCTTTTCAGGCCCATGGCATTCCTAACGCAAGAGATACCCTAAAACATATTAAGAAAGATCCGAATCGAACCATGGTCGTGTTTGACCCGCGTGTTACCGAAACGGCCAAACAAGCAGACATTCATGTGCAGCTAAAACCAGGGACTGATGCTTTTTTAATGTCGGCTATGATTGCGATCATTATTAAAGAAAAGCTTTATGACGAAGCATTTATTGAGCAACATACGCAAGGATTTGACGACGTAAAAACAGTATTTAACCATGTCCCGATTGAAGATTATATTGCTAAAGCTGATGTTCCAGTCGATTTGATTTACCAAGTCGTTCGAGATTTTGCCAAGGCGAAAAGAGGCTGTGTACGTATTGATTTAGGCATTCAACATACTTTAAATACTACATTAAACGGATATTTAGAAAAACTACTGTACTTACTGACTGGAAACTTTGGAAAGCAAGGTACCAATAATCTGCATACTATGTTTATTCCAATCTTAAGCGATACAGATGAAAGAAAGCCGAAATATCGTCGTAGTGTTTACCATAAAATGTTCCCGATTTCCGGGTTTTTCCCGCCTAATATTTTACCCGATGAAATCCTAAAAGCAGGGGAAAAGCGAATTCGCGCAGTTTTTGTAGATAGCTGTAACCCGTTATTAACTTATCCTGATACACCAGCCTATGAGGAAGCATTGAAAGCATTAGATTTGTTGGTTGTGGTGGATGTTGCCATGACGGAAACCGCTAGGCTTGCGGACTACATTTTGCCAGCGCATACCCAGTTTGAAAAATGGGAATTTACTGGCTTTAATCTTGAGTTTCCTAAAAATGGTTTTCACCTCAGGCATCCTGTATTGGCCGCTCAAACGAATACTTTGCCAGAGGCAGAAATTTATACACGATTACTTGAAGCTATGCAGGTGATTCCAAAACGCTTTCCAATTTTAGAAAAAATAGCTTCAGTCGACTCGAAAAAAACAGCCTATTTACCTTACCTATCGGCATTGGGACTTACTTTTGCACGAAATAAAAAATACATTCCTTTTGCAGCCTCAATTCTCTATCGCACTTTAGGTAAACACTTAGAAAAATCAGCTGGTTCAGTTGCTTTTTTATTGCCTCTGTCGATTCAATATGCTGTTTTACACACCAAAGCGGTACGTCGTGCAGGTTATAAGGGTAATCCATTAACACAAGGTGTTAAACTATTTGAGCAGATATTAAAGCAACGTTCAGGTATGGTTTTATCACAACATGAATATGATGAAGTCTGGAAATTGGTTGCTTATAAAGATAAGAAAGTACGTCTTGCGATTCCCGAAATGTTAAGTGAACTCACAACCTTGAAAAGCCATGAGGTGAATGTTGAAGAATTTCCTTTTATCCTTTTGTCGGGTGAGCGACGTAGTTATAACGCTAATCAAATTTACCGTGACCCGGCTTGGCGAAAAGTAGATGCTGAAGGAGCTTTACGAATTCATCCTGAAGATGCAGAGGCCTTAAATGTAGCTATGGGTGATCAAATCAAATGTATCTCACAACATGGAGAAATTCAGGTTACTGTAGATTTTGATGAGGGAATGCGAAAAGGAGTTGTTTCGCTTCCACATGGTTATGGCATGCGCTTTCAAGGTGGGGAACCTATTGGACCACAATTAAACATGCTCATTTCTGGTGAGCATTGTGACCCTTTATCTAAAACGCCTTACCATAAATATGTACCCATCCGTTTAGAAAAGTGCTAGAAATAAAGTAGGGCATATAAAAGGTTGACGCCGCACTGATTTTGTAAAGCTTTAAAGTTTGAGCTAAAACGGTACGGCCGAAATTTCAAATACAACCCAAAAAGTTATGGATGATAAATAGAATTGGAACAAATTTTGCAATAAAGATAAAGCACTACTAAGACGCAATTTTAAAAGTTTAATTGCTCTTAATGAGTGCTTGCAATATTTGAACTGTTCTCGATATGAGTGCAAATAATGAAACAATATCACTCTGAAACTGCGCCAATGCTTTTGCAAGATCAATATGGGCGTATCAAGCGAAAGTTACGTATTTCAGTAACTGATCGCTGTAATTTTAAGTGTGTGTATTGCATGCCTGAACATCCTGAATGGCTAAATAAACAAGATTTGCTTAGTTTTGAGGCGCTCTTTCAGTTTTGCAGTTTTATGGTGCAACAAGGTATTGAAAGCATCCGTATTACGGGTGGTGAACCATTAATGCGTCAAGGTATTGTTCATTTCATTCGCGATTTACAAGCTTTAAAAGCATTAGGTTTAAAGCGTATTTCAATGACCACTAATGGACATTATCTTGCAAAATACGCTCAGCAATTAAAAGATGTTGGTCTAGATGATTTAAATATTAGTTTAGATAGCCTAGATCCGATTCAATTTAAAGAGCTCACTAAGAAAAAGTTAGAACCAGTTCTTGAGGGTATTCAAGCTGCAAAAGATGCAGGGTTACCTTTTAAAATGAACTGCGTGTTAATGAAAGATAAAAATGACGATCAAATTCTACCGATGGTGAAATGGTCTATCGCCAATCATATTCCGCTACGTTTTATTGAATTCATGCCACTTGATGGTGATGCACTTTGGTCAAATAGAGATGTGGTGAGTGAAGCAGAAATTTTACAGACATTACAACCGCATTATTCGGTACAAGTCATCGAGCAGCAACATGAGCCAGCACGCCAATATTTACTTAACAATAGCTACGCGCTAGGCATCATTTCTACCATTACTCATTCATTTTGCCATCAATGTGACCGTATACGACTAACGGCACAAGGTGAACTCTATAACTGTTTATTTGCACCGCAGGGTTTAAATATTAAACCACAACTTCAAACGCTGGTAAGTAAACAACGTACACCAGAATACGATATGTATATCCAAAATTTAAAGAATTTGGTCCATCCATATATCTGGCATAAAGCTAAAGGCTTTCATGCCTTACAACATCAACAAACCCGTAAAATCAGTATGCATATGCTTGGGGGATAAATGCAGCAATCTATCCAAATTAAAATCGAATCATTCGGTGCAATTGAAAAATTGCTTCCCCAAAATCTTTCGATCGTTTGTCCTACCAATATTTTAGTGAAAGATGTCTTAGATCAAATTGTGACTTTACATCCGGAATGCACACAGGCCATGGAAAAATGTGCATGTGCGATAGAGGATAACGTTATAACCAGACAATCTGCCTTAAGTGAGCCATGTACTTTGGTTTTATTATCACCAGTTGCAGGAGGCTAAGCCATGCGAGATTTTGCACGTATACAAGAGCAGGCTTTAAGCCTTGATACCTTTGATCCTATTGAATCATTTCCTGAATGCGGTGGAATTGATATTTTTATGGGTACGGTTCGTAATCATCATGAAGGTAAAGCTGTTAAAGCACTGAAATATACCTCGTATAAACCGCTTTCTGAAAAAATGATACGTGAAATTGAACTGGAAATTGAGAAAAAGTATCAGGTATCTTATGTGCGAGTTGTTCATCGGATTGGGCATCTAGATGTCGGTGAAACAGCAATCATTGCAATTGCTTATGCAGCTCATCGCCGTGAAGCTTTTCAAGCATGCGAAGAAGCGGTTGAGCGGGTAAAGCATGAAGTGCCTGTGTTTAAAGAAGAGTTCTTTACAGATGGCACGAGTCATTATGTAGAGGGCTGCTGTATTCGTAAGGATGCACCGCACGAACACAAGCATCACAATCATGCCGGCCATGAACACTCACACTGAAATAAGCAAGACTAGGATAAATAATGAAAAACGTAGGAATGAAGCCGGAAAGTTATCGTGTTGCTGAAGCACAAGCTATTTTATATGCACCACCGCACTGTATTGAGTTATTAAGACAAGGGAATACGGAAAAAGGTGATGCATTAAAAACCGCACGTGTTGCAGGAATTTTGGCAGCAAAACGTACTGATGAGCTGATTCCTTTATGTCATCCACTGCCGATTTATCGGGCAGATGTTGAATATCAACTAGAACATGATTTTGTAAAGATCGTTGCCGTAGTTGAAACCATTGGTCCAACTGGCGTAGAGATGGAGGCCTTAACGGCTGCCAGTCTCGCAGGTTTAACCATTTACGACATGTTAAAACCACATTGTGAACCAGAAGAGCTCTGGATGGATCAATGTAAATTGCTTAAGAAAAAAGGTGGGAAATCACACTTTAAGCGAGTTCTTCGTCAACCCGTTTCGGCTGCGGTTATTGTGTTGTCCGATACCGTCGCAGCGGGTAGAAAGCCCGATACTGCCGGAAAATCTGTGGTTGAAACTTTAACAGAGGCAGGATTCGATCCGATTCATTACCAAATTTTGCCAGACGAGGCGGATACTTTAAAAAACTTAGTGCTTGAGTTGAGCAAATCATATGCTTGTATTATGACGGTTGGTGGAACTGGAATTGGTAAGCGTGACATTACGGTCGACACATTAGAACCGCTTCTTGAGCGTAAGTTAGATGGTTTAATGGAAGCTGCTCGTTCATTTGGACAAAAACGCACGCCATATGCTGCAATGTCGCGTGGAGTAGCTGGTTTTATTGATCGTTCTTTAGTGGTGACTTTACCGGGAAGTCGTGGTGGAGCAAGCGAATCAATGGCTGCTATTTTACCTGCCTTAGTGCATATTTTTGATGTTTGCCGTGATCTACCACATCCGGGAGGCTATGAATAATGTCAGGTTGTGGTGCAGAACGTGGGTTGATTAGCGTAGATGAAGCAATTGAGCTGATTAGTAACCGACCTAAAAAATTAGGTTCAATTCAGCAACCTCTTCAAAATAGCCTAAGTAGATATCTTTCTAAAGAAATTTATTCAGAAATTAACCTACCAAGCTTTTCTCAAAGTGCTGTGGATGGCTATGCACTTTGTTGTCATGCTGAAGATTTAAATAATCAGAAGTTTCAGGTTGCTGGCGAGATTCGTGCCGGAAGCGAAAGTCATGACATTTTGAGTGGAGGTCAAGCGATTCGCATATTTACTGGCGGCAAAATTCCTGAAGGGACAACGCATGTAGCTCGGCAAGAAATCGTATCGGTTGTTTCGCCTCAAGAGATTTGTTTAACGGAGCATATACGTCCTCAAGCTGATATTCGTTTTACTGGCGAAGAAATCCAGCAAGGGCAGTTACTTGCGCAAGTTGGACAATTTTTGAATATTGGAAGTTTGGCTGCCTTAAGTATGGCGGGTGTGCAAACTGTTGAAGTCTATCGTGCACCGAAGGTCGCTGTTTTGATCACGGGTGATGAAGTTGCCGAAACAGCAGAAGATCTAGCTGAAGGTAAAATCTTTGATGCGAATGGCCCATTACTAAAAGCTTGGTTTGAAGATTATGGTTTAGATGTTGAACTCATTCATGTAGCAGATGAGGCAGCACAGGTCACACAATATTTCGACCAATTAAAAGATAGCCATGATGTGGTTATAACCACCGGTGGAGTCTCTGTTGGAGACTATGATTTTGTTCGGCCATGTGCTTTTGAAGTTGGTTTTGAGCAGATCTTTTGGAAAGTAAAACAAAAGCCAGGTAAGCCACTCTTTTTTGCTGAATATTCTCATCCAGAATCAGATCACCACTGTTATTTACTTGGGTTGCCCGGTAATCCTGCTGCGGTCTATGTGTCTATGCAGGTTTACGGTAAAGCATTGCTTGACACTTTGCAGGGAAACCAAGCTGGGCCAGTGTGGTTTAGTGCAATTTTAGATCACGATTTAAAAGAAGATGCGCGTGAACGTTTTCTAAGAATGCATGCTTATTTTGACAATGGACAACTTAAAGTTAAAAGTCTGACAAAACAGCAATCACACATGCTCAGTAATTTAATGCAGGCCAATTGTCTGGTGCGAATCCCAGCAAGTGTGAAACTAGAAGCAGGTCATATTTTGAAGGGTGTATTCATCTCAAATTAATGATGAATAATAATAGATATAACTCACTATACAATTGGGTGAGTTATATTTGTTAAGTGAATTTATATAATAGCTTTCTATTTTTTTATAATAAAAATTCTTTTATAAAGTTGATAAGAAGTTATTTTTATAATGAATCTTGCATAACTCGTAGTAAGTGGTTTAGGGTATAAACAATAGGGCCATTAGGCTAGGAAATATCGAGGAACGCATAAAGATGAAATGGGATGACATCGGTGATCAACCTTGTTCGGTTGCTCGTATGCTATCAGTGATTGGCGATCGATGGACGATGCTAATATTACGTAATGCTTTTATGGGAATACGCCGCTTTGATGATTTTCAAAAATCATTAGGTGTAACTCGTCATGTCCTTTCAGATCGTTTAAAGCGTTTGGTTGAATATGAAATTTTAGCCAAAGCTCCTTATTTTGATCGGCAGGAACGCTTTGAATATAAATTGACTGATAAAGGTTTTGAGCTTTATCCAATTATTTTGTCTATGGCGAATTGGGCAGATAAATGGATGGATCAAGGTTTAGGCAAACCTTTAGAATATCGTCATAAAACTTGTGGTCATAAATTTGAACCAGTCATGGCATGTTCGGTTTGCCGTGAACCTTTACATGCAAAACAAGTTCAGGTTTCAGCTGGGCCGGGTTATTTTGCATATATGCAGCAAAAACAGAAACAAGCTTAATTTCTCTTACTATCAATTATAAAGACTCTAGTTGAATCGCATCAGCCAGAGTCTTATAGATATGGTCATGATTTGACTGTGTTACATTAAAGCGTATGAATTGACCAGCATTGGAAGCTTGGCTAAACGCGTTTCCTGGTGCAAGAATAACCTGATGATTAATACAATATTTCGCAATTTCTGAAGCTTCAACTCCCTTTGGCAAATGACACCAAACAAAAATTCCAGCTTGAGGCTTAATCCATGGTTTTATACCCAAAGGTCCTAACTGAGTAATGGTATCGTGCATTGCTTTTGCTAATCGGACCTTTAATAATTCTATATGTTTACGATAAGACCCATCTGTTAAAGCACTTAATAAAACTTCAGCTGATACACCATTGTGAGAAAAGCTTGTGGCAATTTTCAGGTCTGTGAGCTGATCAATCCATTCTGGTTTAGCAATAATATAACCACAACGAATAGATGCTGATAACGTTTTAGAAAAACTCCCAATAAAAATGACACGTGAAAGATTATCCAAAGCAGCAAGCCGAGGAGCAGGGCTATATTCAAAATCTGAAAAAATATCATCTTCAACGACAATCAAATTGGATTGTTCAATGAGTTTTAAAAGTTGATGGGCTGTAGCAAGAGACAGTGTCGCACCAGTTGGATTGTGAATTCCTGAGTTGGTGATATAAAGACGTGGATTGTAAGTCTCAATTGCTTCTTTAAATGCCTTTAAGTCAGGGCCTGTTGGTGTGTAGGGAATACCAATAACTTTGACTTGATGGACTTTAAGCAATGCATGAAAGTTGAAATAACAAGGATCATCAATAAGAACGACATCATCGGGCTTTAGTAAAAATCGGCACACTAAATCAATGGCTTGAGTTCCTGAGTCTGTTAAAAGCACTTGATTAAGATTTGCATTGATACCTTTTGCTTGAGCGCGTCTTGCCAGTAAATCACGTAGAGCTGGTAGTCCTAATGGCGTTGAATAACCCATCAAACAATCATCTGGGCTTCTTGCAGCCGATCTTAATGCTTTACGAATACTATCTAATGGCATCCAGTCATCAGGTAACCAACCGCAACCGGGTTTAAAAACATCTGCTTTCGCCTCCAAAGATTGGCGTGAAATCCATAATGGATCGACTGAGCGATCTAATTTAGGACCTAATTCGCTTAAAGAAAGAGGGGCAAGCGGACCAACAATATAGAATCCAGACCCACTTCTTGATTCGATTTTGCCTAGAGCAATTAATCTTTCATAGGCTTCTACAACCGTTGATACAGAAAAGCCAAGATTATTTGCTAACTTACGAACGGAGGGTAAGCGTGCTCCAGGCATTAAAGACCGATTTTTTATTTGTTGCTCAATCTCTGAAATGACAATTTCAATTTTGGTTTTGTTCTGGTTCACTGACTTACAATCCGAACTGTACTGGTTATTAATACATTACAGTTCTTTTAAATTGTACTGCTTTGTATCTGGTTTATTCACCTTAGCACAGCTTAAATTCTTCGTATAGTGACGGAGAAAATTATGACTAGGTTTATGAATGGCTGGGTGAATGGTTTTATTGGCGTGGCTATTTTTGCGGGATCACTACCAGCAACACGCGTAGCTGTAATGGGGTTCGAACCGGGTTTTCTAACTGCGGCACGTGCGGCAATTGCAGGTATTTTAGGCCTTATTCTTATTTTGGTTTTAAAACAAAAAAAACCAGCCAAACAAGATTGGTGGCCTCTTGCCATCGTTGCTTTAGGCGTGGTGATAGGTTTTCCTCTATTTACAGCGCTTGCTCTCCAATACATGAATGCGGCTCATTCAATCGTTTTTGTTAGCCTTTTGCCTCTCGCAACTGCAATATTTGCTGTATTGAGAGGCGGCGAAAAACCGAATCAATTTTTCTGGATATTTGCAATCTTAGGGAGCGCGGTTGTATTTGCTTATATGTTCTTCGTCTCTGGTGATACCTCACTCGGGATAGGAGACTTTTATATGTTGATGGCGATCATTTTTTGTGGCTTTGGTTATGCAGAAGGCGGTGTTCTTTCAAGAAAAATAGGGGGGTGGCAGGTCATTTGTTGGGCGCTAATTTTGTCACTACCGTTTATGCTATTTCTGACAATTTTCTATATGCCGGCTTCATTTCAGAGCGTATCTACATCAGCTTTAGTAGGTCTTATTTATGTGTCTTTATTTAGTATGCTGATAGGTTTTTTCTTTTGGTACAAAGGGCTTGCTCAAGGAGGAATTGCTGCGATTAGCCAACTACAACTCTTGCAACCTTTAATGGGATTAGGTATTGCTGCGGTCTTGTTACACGAACAAGTAAGTTGGTCAATGTTGGTGGTTACAGCAGCAACGATTTTATGCGTCGCTGCCGCCAAAAAGTTTACCTAATTTTATAAGCAATTTGCTGGTTTAGGGATCCCTGCTAAACGACTTAAGTGACGCGCCACTAAACCAGTATTGAATTGTTGCTGTAAAACTGCATTATTAATATCTGGACTAACTGTTTTCATTAAGAATTTAATGAGAGGACGAGTTGCTGGAGAGTGTCCAAACTGTTGATAAAACTGACGTACAGCTGCTAAAACTTCAAAATGCCAATCGTTGAGTTCAAGATCAAGCGATTTGGCAAGTTCTTGCGCAACTTCAGGATTCCAGATTGTGTAATCAACCAAATGACCATCTTGGTCTAATTCTAAATTCATGAAACCAGCCTAAATATATTATTTAAGAGAAATACAGCGATTAAACGTTAAAACCAGATCAGCAAATTGATCGTAATCTAATACATTTATCTGAGCTAAAGTATCCGTATCGATTAAATCTTTTTCGATGCTTAAACATGAAACAGATTCAAATGGTTGAATCATTTCAGCAGAAAGGTGTGCAGTTGCATCACCCATAAAAACAACTTGATCACCTACCTGAAAAAGATTGCGTAATTCATCAATAATCTTCGGCGTAGAATGGTAAGAAGATTGCACAAGATAAAGTGTTGACGGATTCATTAAACTTACACCTTTATCTACCAATATAGAACATGATCAAAAGATTGAATAAACTCAGCATTCAACTGAACGAATTCAATCTCTTGTTCGGTTTTTTGTACAAGAGGATGCTGCTGATTTTTACTTTCAATCAGAATTGGGCTCAAGTCGTAGAACTCAAAACTTTCGACCATATTTGAGGCCACTTTGAAAGCCTGACGAAACTGATCAAAGCTTAAATCATTTTGCAAAAGACTAAGAGCAGCATCTTTCAATAATACTTTGACTGGTGAGCCAAAGGTTGCTAAAACCATAGTAGCGGAAAGGCTTTCATTGATTTGAAGACTGGTTAAATTGGCTTGACTTAAAATGACGAGTACAGATTTCACACAATATACCTTTTAAAAGCAACAATCTAAGCAAACAAAGTAACTTAAAATTGAATAAGACGAGATGCTGACTGTACTGCATCAGCAAGTTCACCTAACCCGACAAGTTCAAAGTCTTTGGCAAGGTTGTGATGAGTAAGGTGATGGCGACTGGCATTTTCTGCATCTGTAATACCACGAGCGAGGGCAGCACTCACACAAACAGGAAGACGAATCGCAAGCTTTTGCCATTCATGCGTTAAATTACGCTGGTCGTCAGGAACCCATTGAAAATCATTAGCAACCTGCACGCCATCTTGGTAAAAGAATACACGGAAGTCTTCATTTTTACTTTTGAGTGCCTGAGCAAGTCCTAACGCATGCCAAGCATGAATGGAAGTAGGAGCAGAGGTAATTAGTAGTAATGTACTCATTGAGAATTCACTATGGTCATACGTCTAAATGGGCGTAGATACATTAAGAGAAAGGTAAGTATACAATGATTTTAGTGACAGGTGGTTTAGGCTTTATCGGTTCACACATTGCGTTGAGTCTAATGGCTCAAGGGCAAGAGGTGGTAATCGTCGATAATTTGGCTAATTCAACCTTGCAAACTTTGGAACGGCTAGAGTTTATTTCTGGTATGTACGTTCCATTTGTCAAACTTGATGTACGCAATACACCAGCGCTGAATAAGGTGTTTGAGCAATATTCAATTGATGCAGTTATTCATACTGCCGGATTCAAATCAATTGAAGAATCTAACCTTAAACCTCTTGAATATTATAATGATAATGTTAGTTGCATTATGAGCTTGCTTCGTGCCATGCAACGTACGGGTGTTCGTCACTTCATTCATCTGTCTAGCCTTGCAGCTTATGGGAAATCTGGCTTGCAATTGAGTGAAACAGAAGAATTTAATTATGCTTATCCTAATCCCTACATTAAGTCTCAACAGATGATTGAAGAAATTATCCGTGATACTTATAAAATTGACCATGAGTGGAAAATTGCGATCTTACGATTGTCTAATATCGTAGGTGCATTTGAACATGGGGTACTCGGAGAGTATGTCGCTCAGCTCCCTAAAAATATTGTTCCGCTTGCGATGCAAGTCGCAGCAATGCAACGTGATTTAATTGAATTACAAGATCAAGCTGAAACGTCAGATCATACGACTGAACGCAGTTTTTTACATGTTTTAGATTTATGTGAAGCAGTCATTGCGAGCTTACATTGGCTGCGTGAACAAACGCATTGTTGCGAAGCATTTAATATTGCACATGAGCAAGTTCATTCAATTCGTCAATTACTCGATGAAATTTCACAAGTTACTCAAGCTGAAGTTCCTACACAATCAGCAATTTATAAACATGTTGAGTTAGATCAAGTTGGGGCTAATATTGGGAAAGCAAAAACACTATTGCAATGGACACCGAAACGCCCATTAAAACAAATGATCGAAGATGAATGGCGCTTCTATCAAAATACTTTAAATGGAAGATAAGATAATGATTCTTATTTACAATACTGGTATGCTTGAGTACGATATTCAAAATTAACTAGCCAGAGCAAACACTTGCTTCAGCCCGTGAGTTCTTTATTGAGATAACCGAGGTTTCTATGCAAACACGAATTGAACATGACACTATGGGTGAGATTGAAGTTCCAAATGAAGCATTGTGGGGGGCACAGACTCAACGCAGCTTACAGAACTTTAAAATCGGGCAAGAACGATTACCCCGTGCCATGATTCGAGCGATGGGTTTTGTAAAAAAGGCTGCTGCAATAACCAATGCTGAACTTGAACAACTACCACAAGATTTGAGTCAATATATTGTGGGTGCTGCTGAAGAGGTCATTGATGGCAAGTGGGATTCCCAATTTCCTTTAGTTGTCTGGCAAACAGGTTCTGGTACGCAAAGCAACATGAACTGTAACGAAGTGATTGCCAATATTGCAAACCAGAAATTAGGGCAAGCTTTAGGTGCTCAAAAGCCAGTACATCCAAACGATCATGTCAATCGTGCTCAATCAACAAATGACTCATTTCCAACGGCCATTCACGTGGCAGCAAGTTTACAAATTAACGAGTTGCTCATTCCTGCTGTAGAGCAGCTTAAAGCGACTTTGCAAAAAAAGTCAGATGAGTTTCAGGATATTGTCAAAATTGGCCGTACCCATTTGCAAGATGCTACTCCATTAACCTTAGGTCAAGAATTTAGTGGCTATGTATCACAGCTTGAGCATGGATTGGTTCGACTACAACAAGCTTTGAGTGGCTTATATGAGTTGCCATTAGGTGGCACAGCGGTAGGTACAGGATTAAATGCACATCCCGACTATGCAGTAAAAGCAGCAGCTCAGCTTGCATTACTCACAGGTTTACCTTTTGTAACTGCACCCAATAAATTTGAAGCTCTAGCAGGACGGGACGCCGCTGTTTTTGCATCAGGTGCATTAAAAACTTTGGCTGTAAGCTTAAACAAAATCGCGAATGATATTCGTTGGCTGGCAAGTGGACCTCGTTGTGGTTTTGGTGAAATCCGTATTCCAGAAAATGAGCCTGGTTCAAGCATTATGCCTGGGAAAGTAAACCCAACACAAAGTGAAGCAATGACCATGGTTGTTGCGCAAGTGCTTGGAAATGATACGACCATTAACGTAGCAGGTGCTTCAGGTAACTTCGAATTAAACGTCTTTATGCCAGTGATTGCTTATAACTTATTGCAATCTATTCAGTTACTTGGTGATGCATGTAATAGCTTTAATGATCACTGCGCGGTGGGAATTGAGCCTAATCGCGATAAGATTGATCACTTCTTGCATAATTCTCTGATGCTAGTTACAGCTTTAAATCCAGTAATCGGCTATGAAAATTCTGCAAAAGTTGCAAAGACTGCTTATAAAGAAAATAAAACGTTGAAGCAGGTTGCTGTTGAGCTTGGTTTGGTTACAGCGGAACAATTTGACGAAGTAGTTAAACCTGAAAAGATGGTTTCACCAAATAGTAAGTAATCTATCTAAAAATAAAGATATTTTTAGAATCTCAATCAATAGAAAGGCACTTTGGAGCTATTTCGAAAGTGCCTTTTTATTTTAATAATTCGAATACTTAACTCCTATTAAAATTTGGCTTTTGATAATCTTATAGTTCAGGATAAAAGTTCAGTCGTTCTCATAGTGTTTAAAAAATTGAGAAATATAGTGAGAGGAAGCTATGTTTAGTAATCTTTGGAACATTTTCGGCTTCTCGTATTTCTTTTGAATATTTTTTAACTCAGCTCAATTTATTACTTTTGTGTTAAAAAGTGCTTTTAATCATAAAATTTGCCTTAAAATCCATGGTTTTACTAATTACATTCTGGTTTTTCTATGGGAAATTTAACAATTTTAGGTGAGGCATTAGAAAGTGCAGAAATCTTGAAAAACATTCAATATCATATTAAAGACAACAGATTACCTATATCATTAAAAGATGATTTGAATAAGCAAATTATTGAAGTTGAAAAATATTTTGGAGAAGATGATTTTGAAAAACTAGAAGTTAAGAAAAATAAAATCAATATATGGACAGGAGTTCTTGCGGTTCCAATATTGATTTATTGTATTGCATTATTCTTAAGTCGATATGTACATAACTTTGGTATCAATATTGATGTAGATGTCTTAAATCATATGTTGTTCGATAATATATTTAAATATATTTGGATTGTCATAATTTATGCAGTCATATTCTTTGGATTGATTGGATACTTTTATATACTTAATAACCAAAGCAAAAAATTAATTGAAAAGAATGTGAATAAACTTCTTAGCTAAATATGTTTAAAATCTTTAAGCATACAATATGCTGTGCACTCTATTATCTGTATATACAGATAAATCATTAATAAAAGTGTACGCGCTAATATTTATATAAAAGCCCTCAAATGAGGGCTCTTTTGGGGTGGAAGGATTTAGCTTGTATCTTGAAATTAGAAAATATCAAAGTAAGCCGTCTATGTATTCCCAACCATGAGATTTCATAGCTTCAAACTTCTTTTTTAGCTCTTCTTTTTCGTACTCATGTATATCGCGTGCTAAAAGAACATGATATGAGTTAGATTCTGGTTCTATAGTCACTTCAATAATCTCTACTGGTTCAATCACTCCACTCTCAGTTAAACCAGAGTCTATAAAACACATTCCTTTTACAGGAATAACAGTACAATCATATTCCTTAGAAATAAAATAATTATTTGCTGAAGCGGAATACGTACGTGATGCTCTAACTTTCATGTGTACCTCCTTCTCAAGCATAAAAAGGGAATGTTTTAGTCTGGCGTGCTTCCACAGTTATTTCTGTTTAATTTATATAGTGATTTTATTTTTTACTTCAATATTCTAATTATAGATTTTTTATTAGCATAAAATGCTGTTAGCTATAATTTACAAGTAAGGTATTAAAAAACTTATGAATCAAAAGACACTTTCAGTTGTTTTAATTCCTGGTTATATGCTTGATGAATCTCTCTGGAATGAACTCATAGATGAAATGCCTAAAGAGTGGAATATATCTCGAGCTACTTTAAAAGAAGGAAAAACAATAAAAGAAATTGCTCAAAAAATTGTTGAAAATGCGCCGGAAAGCTTTGTACTGATTGGATTCTCACTTGGAGGATATATCGCCAGATCTATAGTGGAGCAATTTCCTGAAAAAGTTAAGGCGCTTGTTTTAATAGCGTCTTCACTACGCTCAGATACAGAAGAGCAGAAAAATCAAAAGTTAACTGCAATTAAACTTAACTCTAGGAAAAATTTCCATGGGCTAAGCTCAATATCGATTGAAAAAACACTTCATCCATCAAATGTGCAGAATCGTACTCTTGTAAAAAGAATCCAAGAGATGGGGAAAGCTTTAGGTTATGAAGAATTCGTTAAACAATCTATGTTAGATAGAAGTTCTTATGATATGAGCAAAATCACATGTCCAACTTTAATTATTTCTGGCGCTGATGACCAACTGCGCTCTAAGGAAGAAGCCATAGAATTATTAGATCAATTGCGACATGCAAAGCTTGAGATAATTAAAAATACTGGTCATATGATTCCGATGGAACAGCCAAAAGCATTGGTTACAGTGATTTTAACTTGGTTAAGTACTTATCTTTCATGAGGGCCTAACTTTTGTTTTCTTCGTCAGAATCTTAATAATCCTGAAAACTTGATTACCAAGTTTGATCTTTTGGTGAATGGTTGCATGATCAAGCTGATCCCATAACTCAAATGGAAAAAACTCTGAACTATGATCAAATATCCATAACCATTGGTAGCTATTGTTAAGGGTACTCTTATCAAAACGAACATCTTGAACTTTAATAATCTTAAACTGTTTATGATGTTCGTCTTGAAGAATAACTTCATGATTCTCCATTAGACATCCATACATTAAAGATAATTTTCAATTGTACTAAAATTAATAGTGTCTAATTAGCTTGTTAGGTTGGCATTAATTTACAAAAGATTTCGGGTTGTTAAAGTTTGTCATTTTCAAAAAGAAAATAATCTTTACTTTTGAAATACAAGGTTTTAAATAGCTTACATTGTAAGAAGAGAGGGTAGATGTCAGAATGGACATTAAAATCTATCTTCGAGTATCGCTATGAGTTTAATAGGCTTTATGTATGCAAGTAAAACCAATAGTGAACATAGTCAAATAAAACAAGATTTAATTGATATTCTCACAGAAGCTGTCAAATTCAATTCACATAATGATATTACAGGAGTGCTTTACTATGGTAATGGATACTTCTTGCAGTATTTGGAAGGTGAGAAAGAACAGGTCGAATCGCTATTTTATAAATTAATTTTGAAAGATTCGAGACATCAGAACTGTGAAATCATCTTTTCAGAACCATCCGAACAACGGCTATTTAAACATTGGAGTATGAAATTTGCTCCCATTAACACGAAAATAAAAGAGTTCTTTCATTATCATCATGTTGATGAGTTTAATCCTTATCTGCTTAACACTACCTCTATTCCGTCTTTTATTGAACTGCTTGTAGATCAGCCAAATTATAAAGTTGATCAATATCAAGGTTAACCGAAACCAAGAATTACAACGGATTTTTGATGTTCTATTTAAAGTTAAGCTCTCTTCGGAGAGCTTTTTATCACAAAGACTGAAACTTTCACTAATTAATGGCGAATTGGCGTTGAATAAGCCGTCATAATTGTTAAAATGCCCACCTTGTCCTGTTTTTATATTGTTTTTTGTTTTGCATGTATTTCGCAAAGTTAGAGATAAAATTATTAAAAACAGCTGCTTAGTTAAGGATTTTTGAATGCTCTCTATTTATTTAACAGATACCCAGCAACACGTGCAATTTAATGATTATCCTAGTGATCAGCCGGTTAAGTTTCTGTTAAATCTTAAAAAGATTTTCCCAAGTACAGCGGATTTATTATTACCAGTTTTACCTGAAGATAATGATCTAGAAAACGTAACGTGGGAATCAACCTCAAAAGATTTTGAAGTTTTTAAAAAGCTATTAGCGGGATGGGGCGTTATTGAGCTTCGTTTAAACGCAATTACTGCTTACAAAGATAAAAACTTTGCAAATGAGTTAGTGAAACAAGCACAGGTAAAACGTAAGAAAACAGCCCAAAAGAACCATCAGCTTTCTTTAGTTGCTTTGGATTATATTTTTATGCACGAAGTTCATGCATTGATTGATGCTGAACTGGTCACTATTGGTGAGAAATTCTACTTACCAACCTTGCGTGAGCAATGGAAGGGTACGGTTTCAGACCAAGTGCTCAACGGAAAACTCTAATTTAAGTGTAAAAGGTGAATTTATAAAAATTCACCTTTTTTATTTTCTAATTAAATCAGTGCCTTATAATTTTAAGATTGCTTATACAAAAGTTTACAAGAAAAGAATGCGTTTTTTTCAATGTGGCAGATACATTGCTTATATAAATACAAAATTATTGCGGGAGAGAGGTTCATTAAGAACCCGCCGAAGGAGCAACAAGCCCGGAAACTCTCAGGCAAAAGGACTGTAATAATTAAAAAATCTGGAGAGAAGCTTAGATTTATAAGAATGGAAAACAATAACTTATAAATTATAAACTCACCGAAGGGGAAGATCTAAACGTTAAAAGGTAACGTTGGGGTCAAAACTCTCAGGTACCAATGACAGATGGGCTGTACTGATGAAATGTTTTTGCATTTCTGAGGAGTCTGTTATGCCACATGTTATTGTGATAGGTGCGGGAATCACAGGGGTTACCTCTGCTTATGAATTATCGCAACTGGGTTATCAAGTCACAGTGATTGATCGACATTTATATCCTGCAATGGAAACATCATTTGCCAATGGAGGGCAATTATCGGCTTGTAACGCCGAAGTATGGAACCAAAAAGCCACCGTGATTAAAGGCTTTAAATGGATGAGACAAAAAGATGCTCCTCTATTGTTGAACCCTTCATTTAGTCTGCATAAGTATAGTTGGCTAGTTGAATTTCTATCACATATTAAAAACTATGAAGCGAATACGATTGAGACGGTCCGTTTGGCATTACTCGCTCGTAAGCGTTTGTTTGAAGTTGCTGAAAAAGAGCAGCTTGAGTTTGATTTGGAGAAACGTGGAATCCTCCATATGTATCACAGTAAGGCTGACTACGAGATTGCTAAACAAGTTAATAACGTATTGAACAAAGGTACATTGGAACGCTATTCGGTTTCACCTGATGAAATGAAAACAATAGAGCCATCTTTGACAGGTGACTATTTCGGCGGCTATTACACGCCAAGTGATGCGACGGGTGATATTCATAAATATTCAACCTCTTTGGCTGAGAAGACTAAAGAATATGGCGTTCAATATAAGTTCGGCCTAGAAGTTATGGATATTAAGTGCGGCGCAGATAAAGTAGTCGTAACTTGTCAACCAAGTGCTGAGCATCCTTATCTGGTTGAGTCCGATAACATTCAGCTAGAAGGTGATGTACTTGTTGTTTGTGGTGGTGTAGGGAGTTATCAACTTGCCGATATGATTGGTGAGCGAGTAAATGTGTATCCAGTAAAAGGTTATTCAATTACCGTGCAATTAAAAGATGAGCACAGCGTAAAGAATGCTCCTTGGGTGAGTTTACTAGATGAAAGTGCAAAAATTGTGACTTCTCGTTTAGGTAAAGATCGACTGCGTGTGGCAGGGACTGCTGAGTTTAATGGCTATAACCGCGACATACGGGCTGATCGTATTCAACCATTAGTGAATTGGGTTAATCGTAACTTTGATATTTCAACTGAGCATGTGGTGCCTTGGGCAGGGTTAAGACCAATGATGCCGAATATGCTGCCTGTTGTTAAGCAATCTAAACAACCTCGTATTTTTTATAATACAGGGCATGGGCATTTAGGTTGGACTTTGTCTGCGGCAACCGCAGTTTTAGTCGGTCAGGATATTGCTCAAAAATATCCAGCGTAGAAAGTAAAAAGCCAGTGTTCAAACACTGGCTTTTATTTTAAGCGTTAATCATATAGGCGGTAGATTCCGCTAAAACGTTCACAGCCTTTTTGCTGAGTTTTCACATTAAGTAAAGCTTTTTGAAAATTAAACTGATATTTACAGTTGTGCTCATTGTCTAAAATTTCACTTTTTTGTTCAGGTGAACTATAGGCCATCAATGAGATCGTTTGAGTTTCTTTGCGGTTATTTGGATTGCGGTATGCTATCCCTTCAATCTTAATTTTATCTTTCGCGAGCTGATGGACTTGAATGTGTACAGGCTGAGCTGCTATATGTCCATTTTCAAACTTAAGATAATGCTGGGTAAGCGTTTGCTTAAGTGAAGCATAAAAATTTAAGTCATCAGTACGTAAATCAAACTGTTGTTGAATACATGTATTACTCTTGCATTGCTGAGTATGTTTAGACCATAACTTTTGTGTATCCTGTAAAAGCTGTAAGGGGGCATCAGTAACTAAATATGCAGAAAGATATTTATTATTGAGTTGCTTTCTGGATTCACTAAATGTTTTTGAACAGATTTTAAGCTCAGCTCCAGTATTGGAACAGTCTATTGATTCTGCAAAGACAAGAGGTGAACATAAACAACTCAGTGTCACGACAAAACTTAATCTTTTCAATTGATTCATATCAGTATTAGACAGCATGATCGCTTATACTTTCAGTCTACTTTGCTAGGTGTACTATAGCGAAACAGAACGGCTGAATACAAGATTTCTTAAGTTTTTATGGAAGGTAATAATTTATATGGTTGCTCAGATTCGTATTGGACAAGGAATGGATGTACATGCCTTTGAAGAGGGGAACTTCGTTACATTGGCGGGTATTCAAATTCCACATACACATGGTTTGAAAGCACATTCTGACGGTGACGTTGTACTTCATGCGCTATGTGATGCTTTATTAGGTGCTTTAGCGCTTGGAGATATTGGACAACATTTTCCTGATACTGACCCAGAATACAAAGGCGCAGATAGCCGAGTATTGTTAAAGCATGTTTATCAATTGATCTTAGATCGTGGTTATCAGTTAAATAATGCCGATATTACGGTGGCTTGCGAACGTCCAAAATTAGCTAAGCATAATCTGGAAATGCGTCAAAGCATTGCTGACGTTCTAAATGTAGATATTAATCAAATTAGTATTAAAGCAACGACAACCGAAAAACTCGGGTTTACCGGTCGTCAAGAAGGAATTTTGGCTACAGCGACGGTTTTAATTTCTCATCACACCAAGTGATCTGCCTGTTGTAAAGACTGTTGAAGTTCTAAAGTTGCCTTACGGCCTTGTAGCTGTAAGGTAATATTATGAATGAGTCCAGTCCAAGTCTCATTAGGTTCCCAAATTTCGTGCAATAAATCCTGAGAAGTCGGCATATCCATATTCATATAAAACTGTCTATAGACATACATCAGGCAACTTACGCGTTTATTTTTGGCGCAATGTATCCAAATAATTTCATTTTGCACTAAATGATCAATCAAATCTAAAACTAATAAGCACTGCTCAGCAGAAGGCATCTCCCAATCAATTGGAATATGAATATAATTTAAACCAAGGTCTAAACAAATACGGTCTTCATTTTCAAGATGATTTGAAGCATTAGTTAAAGCAAGGTTAATGACTGTGCTACAACCAAACTCTTTAATCAATTTTAGTTGTTCAGCAGAAGGCTGGGCCGAGCTAAATAAATGTTCATGAATAATCGAAAATGCGGGAATTTGAGATAATGATTGTTCAAGGGTTGTCATGATCGCACTCTACAAGAGTAGGCTTAGCTTATTGTGTAGAATGTTATACACGATTCTAGAGAATAGTTAAAATACAGCCTGCTTATATATTCGGCAACGTTATCAAATTTTTAAAAATAATTAACTGGAAGAGTACAAGTCTTATAAAATAAAAAACAGCATCATAAAGATGCTGTTTTTTAAACTCAAAATTTAAGCTTTCTTTAAATTTTCATTTAATAAAAATTCGACTAAAGCTTTTTGAGCATGGAGACGGTTTTCTGCTTCATCCCATACGACTGCATTTTTATAATCGAGCATGGTTTCAGAAATTTCTTCGCCGCGATGAGCAGGTAAGCAGTGCATGAATAAACAATCTGGGTGAGCAAGGCTCATTAATTTTTCGTTAACCTGAAAATCAGCAAAGGCTTTTTCACGAAGTTTTTGCTCTTCTTCTTGGCCCATACTTGCCCATACATCAGTCACAATAAGGTCAGCATTTACTGCTGCATCTTCTGCATTGTCATAAAGCTCAACGCAATGACCAAACTCGGCTAAAAATTCAGGTTTAGGTTCATATCCTTTTGGCGATGCAATTTTGAGTTTGAAACCCATCATGTGTGCAGCTTCAATATATGAATTACACATATTATTACCATCACCAATCCAAGCAACGGTTTTGCCTTCAATGCTGCCGCGGTGTTCAATATAAGTTTGTAAGTCAGCAAGTAACTGGCATGGATGATGATCATCAGTTAAGCCGTTAATTACAGGAACTTTTGAATAAGATGCAAAACGTTCAACAATGTCATGACCGAAAGTACGAATCATCACAATATCAAGCATACTTGAAATTACACGTGCTGAATCTTCGATTGGTTCACCACGGCCTAATTGTGTGTCACGAGGCGATAAAAAAATCGCACTACCGCCAAATTGGTTAATACCTGCTTCAAAAGAGATACGTGTACGCGTACTTGATTTCTCAAAAATCATTCCCAATACTTTACCAACAAAAGGCTGGTAGACCTTATTGTCATGTTGCATTTTTTTAAGCTCGCTTGCGCGTTCTAAAATGCGATTAAGTTCTAGAGTGGATAGATCACGTAAAGTTAGGAAATGTCTTAGAGCCATGTAGCTACTCCATAATAATCGTTTTGAAATATAACAATTATCTGTTGTTGGCTGGGTGGATGTGGGAAAAAAGAAGTCTACTATACTATAAGCATTTTAAAATGCAAAAGAATTAGACTTTATGATGGCCTTTTAAGAAAATATCTACACAATATTCAATATAATCAAAAGCTTCTTTCTCATCTGGAAGAGCTGGCATACCCATAATCATACGCCATTCAATATCTCGTAAAATCCCAAAATACATGAGTGAAGAATAATACGGAGAATTACAGGTAATTTCGCCTGATTTATCCGCAAACTCTAATGCTTGAGTAAGTGTATTTTGTAAATTATGTACCCATTTGTCATATAAGTATTGTATGAGGACAGTGTTACATTCGGTCTGTTCAATAATAAGTCTTAAAAATGCAACATGTTCGGGCTGAATAATATGAATATATACACGATTAAGTGTTTGAATCAGATATTCTCTTAAAGTGCTTTTCTCTGGTTGGAATGGAATGCAAATGTCTTTAAAAAACATTTCACGTTTATGATCACATATAGCCGTAAAAAGTCCTTCTTTATTGCCAAAATATTTATAAATAGAAGCCTTAGAGCCACCTGCATGATTAACAATATCATCGAGAGATACAGCATCATATCCTTTCTCTAGGAACAGCTCGGTCGCGCTTAACAATAGAGCTAAACGACGTTCAATACCGCGGCGTGTTTGAGGTTTCTCACATGCAAGGTGATGTGAATCCAGGACTGAATCATGCATAAAATTTAATAACAACAACTGACTTTGCTTATCTAGTATAGCAAAACTATCTTTAGTGATGGTCATAACCATTTTTTTAGATCATATGCTGAACAGTAAGTGGCTAATTCAAAAAATAAACTAATAGAAAATATAAGTTTAGTGTAGGTTGTAGAAGGGTTTAATGATGTAACCTTATGTTTGCATTATATTTTAATCAAAAATCTGATTGAAAAACAAAGCGGCTAAGAATGACTTAACCGCTTTGAAGTTAAATAATGAGATTTCTAGGCTTCAGTTTGAGTAACCTTGTGCTCATCTTCTTCGTCATCATCTGCAGAATCCATTCCAAGTTCCTTTAACTTGCGTGTTAAGGTGTTGCGACCCCAACCTAATAATTCCGCTGCGTGACGTTTGCGTCCACGTGTTTGTTGCAAGGCTGCGTTAATCAATGTGCGTTCAAACATTGGTGTGGCAATATCCAAAATTTTCATTTCACCATTTTTAAGCTTTTGAATAGCCCATTGATTTAGTAGTTCATCCCAATGATGTAGAGAAATACGTTCAAATGAAGGTGCTGGTTGACTAGAATCACTATTCTTTTGCAATGGAACTTGTTTGAGCTCAGAAGGTAAATCTTCCGGATAAACTTCGCGGCCCGTAATCATTACAGTTAGCCAGCGGCAAGTATTCTCAAGTTGTCGTACGTTACCTGGCCATGGTAACTGTTGCATATAGTCTGTCGTCTCGGTACGTAAGATTTTTGGACTTACGCCAAGCTCTTTACCTGCACGCGCAAGGAAATGCTGCGCAAGCATTGGGATATCTTCACTACGGTGGGCAAGCTTAGGAATGTGAATACGAATCACATTTAAGCGGTGATATAAGTCTTCACGGAAGCGACCTTCATTTACCAGTTTCTCTAGATCCTGATGCGTTGCCGCAACAATTCGAACATCTACTTTAACGGGAATGTGTCCGCCTACACGATAGAACTCACCGTCAGCGAGTACGCGAAGCAATCGAGTCTGAGTTTCAAATGGCATATCACCAATTTCATCAAGGAACAGTGTTCCGCCATTTGCCTGTTCAAAGCGGCCTTGATGCTGAGTATTTGCCCCTGTGAAAGCGCCTTTTTCATGACCAAATAACTCGGTTTCAATCAAGTCTTTTGGTATCGCAGCCATATTTAAAGCAATAAAAGGCTTGGCACGGCGTGGGGAGTGCTTGTGTAAAGCATGAGCAACTAATTCTTTACCCGTACCCGATTCACCATTAATTAAAACAGTAATATGAGATTGCGATAAACGGCCGATAGCACGGAAAACCTCCTGCATTGCCGGAGATTCACCAATAATTTCTGTTGATTGAAGAGGTGAAGCTGTTTTTGTAGCTTCTTGCTGTTGTAGTTTATTAATATGCAGGATCGCGCGATTGACTAAAGCTAAAGCTTCATCAATATCAAAAGGCTTTGGTAAATATTCAAACGCGCCAGTTTGATAGCTTGATACAGCAGACTCTAAGTCAGAATGTGCTGTCATAATAATGACAGGTAAATCTGGATGAGTGTTTTTGACTTTAGATAAAAAAGTTAAACCATCAATTCCAGGCATGCGGATGTCAGTTAAGATGACATCGGGAGCATCATGGTGCAAACGTTCAAGCGCAGTTTGAGCTTCTTCAAAATTGGTAACATCAAAACCTTCCTCTTTAAAGGTCTTTTCCAATACCCATCGCATGGCGCGATCATCATCAATAACCCATATTTTATTTCGCGACACGGTCTGACTCCCAAGGTAAATATAAGCTAAAAATTGTTTTTCCAGGAACAGATTGGCATTCAATCATTCCGTTATGTTGATGCATAATATTCTGTGCAATACTCAGGCCAAGCCCAGTACCTTTTGCTCGTCCAGTAACCAATGGATAGAATACTGACTCCAAAATACTTTCAGGAATGCCTGGTCCATTGTCCTCTATGTCGACTCGCACTGTAGATCGATTTAGTACACCGTTAATTGTGACAAGACGTTGTATACGTGTACGTAGAATTAACTCCGGTTCGTGATCTATAAAAAATGCTTTGTTTTCTGTTATGGCTTGAATTGCATTTACACTAATGTTGAGCATGACTTGTATTAACTGATCACGATCAGCATTAACATCGGGTAAAGACAAATCATAATCCCGTATAATTTTAATTTTCTTCTTTGTCTGGTTGGCGATAAGTGAACGCACTCGCTCCAAAGGTTCGTGTACGTTAACATTCTCATAACTTGGGAGTTGTCTAGAACCCAACATGGTATCTGCCAAGTTAGTTAAACGGTCTACTTCATTAATAATGACATCTGTAAATTCAGCATAACTCTTATCATTCAAACTGCGCGCGAGTAATTGAGTTGCACCGCGAATCCCCGCCAGTGGGTTCTTAATTTCGTGCGCAACGCCACGTACAAGCTGCCTAGCGACCTGATGTTGTTGTACCAGATTTTCTTCTTTAGAAATCTTTAACATACGATCAATCGGGTTGAGCTCAATCAAGAGTAATGGATGATAACTCTTACCTGCATTTAATTGAGACACCGTGTAATCAACATGAAGGTCTTTAAAGTTGACATTAATAACCGCTTCTCGACGAGTATAAGGTTGACCCGTTTTAATAGTGTTTAATAAAGCTTCATGTGTATTAAAAGTATCATCTGGTGCATGAAGTAAGTTCAAAACCGGCTGTCCTGAAGCTCGAAGCAAACTAATGTCAAATAGTGCTTCGCAGGCAGAATTTAAGTAAAAAATATTCAAGTTACTATCGATCAATAAAATCGCAGTAGTTAAATTGTCTACCAATAGGCGATAGTCGATAGGGTTGTGTTGATCCATTAGCGAATCGTTCCTGTCTTAAAATAGCGCAATGGCATCTTCATTGGTTATCGGATTTTCACCGTTATAGAACATGAACGATGCAAAATATACGCCAACTTTGTTTATGGGTTATTTTAAAGTTTTAAAGTATTTAAAAACGCGCTTAAATCGGTCTTTATATCGGTTGATCAAAACTGATGGCTTAAATGTAGATAATAACATGATCCAACTTGGTGCAAAGGTGAGTTTTGGTGCAAATGTTGGTCGTATTTTGGTGCATTACACAAAGAGTAGGCTTTCCACCTATGCTTGAGACAAGAAAAGACATACAATACGCGCATTCAAGTGGAGCGCAGATTCATGAAGACCCCCAAAGTCGGTTTTGTTTCTTTAGGTTGTCCTAAGGCATTGGTAGATTCTGAACGAATTTTAACTCAGTTAAAGACTGAAGGTTATCAAGTTGCATCAGATTATGATGGTGCTGATTTAGTTGTTGTTAATACCTGTGGTTTTATCGAATCTGCGGTGCAAGAGTCGCTAGATGCAATTGGCGAGGCCATGAGTGAAAATGGTCGAGTAATCGTTACTGGATGCTTAGGTAAAGACGAAGACAAAATTCGTCAAATGCATCCAAACGTTTTAAAGGTTACTGGTGCGGCAGCTTATCAAGATGTAATGGAAGCTGTACATGAATATGTACCAGCACCACCTAAACACAACCCCTTTGTTGATTTGGTTCCCGAACAAGGAATTCGCTTAACGCCTAAACATTATGCCTATTTAAAAATATCTGAAGGATGTAACCACCGTTGTACCTTCTGTATTATCCCAAGTATGCGTGGCGATCTAGTATCGCGTCCAGTTGGAAGTGTACTGGAAGAAGCCGCTGCGCTTAAAAGAGCAGGTGTTAAAGAAATCTTGGTTATTTCCCAAGATACGTCAGCATATGGTGTAGATACCAAGTACAAACTTGATTTCTGGAATGGCCAGCCTGTTAAAACAAAATTCTTTGATATGTGTGAAGCACTAGGCCAACTTGGTATCTGGGTGCGCTTACATTATGTTTATCCATACCCACATGTTGATGCGGTTATTGACTTAATGGCACAAGGTAAAATTCTGCCATATCTTGATATTCCATTCCAACATGCAAGCCCGCGTATTCTTAAGTTAATGAAGCGTCCGGCTCACAGTGAAAATACACTCGAAAAAATTAAATTGTGGCGTGAAAAATGCCCGGATCTTGTGATTCGTTCTACATTTGTAGTGGGTTTCCCAGGCGAAACTGAAGAAGATTTTCAAATATTGCTCGATTGGTTAGTTGAAGCTGAACTTGATCGTGTTGGCTGCTTTACCTACTCACCAGTAGAAGGCGCTACGGCAAATGATTTACCCGATCATGTGCCTGAAGAAATTAAGCAAGAGCGTTACGAGCGCTTTATGCAAGTGCAGCAACAAATTTCTGCTGCTAAGTTGCAAAAACGTATTGGTCAAACGATGACTGTATTAGTCGATAGTTTGGAAGATGAATATCCTGTTGCTGTTGCACGTTCTTATGCCGATGCTCCGGAAATTGACGGTAATGTCTTTGTAGAAGATATCGATAAGAGCACTATTCAACCAGGCGATATGTTGGAAGTCGAAATCACCGATGCGGATGAATACGACTTATTTGCAAAGTTAATTAAAATTAAGTCGGTTTAATCGATAACGATTCAAAAAAGCATTCAGTTTAAGAGGTTTTGGAGCAAACTCATGGCGGAAACAATTAGCCCCCGTTATTCACGCATTTTATTAAAACTATCTGGTGAAGCATTATCAGGTAACAAAGACATGGGTATTGATGCCCAAGTTCTTGATCAAATGTCCCTTTCAATTGCTCACTTGGTTGGCTTAGGTGTGCAAGTGGGTATCGTTGTTGGTGGCGGTAACTTGTATCGTGGTAGTCAGTTGCAAAAGGATGGCTTGGTTGGTCGTGTAACAGGCGATCAAATGGGTATGCTTGCAACTGTAATGAATGGCTTGGCTATGCGTGATGCATTGGTTCGCCGTAATATCAGAACTCGCCTTATGTCTGCATTACCAATTGGTACAGTCGTAGAGTCTTATTCAAGTCGTGATGCGATTCGTCACTTGAGTCAAGGTGAAGTTTGTGTTTTTGTTGCTGGTACAGGAAATCCATTCTTTACGACTGATACGGCAGCTTGCTTACGCGGAATTGAAATTGAAGCAAATTTAATTCTAAAAGCGACCAAAGTAGATGGCGTATATAATAAAGATCCAAGTAAATACGAAGATGCGGTTAAATATGATCATTTAACCTTTGATCAAGTATTAGACGAAAAACTTGGTGTTATGGATTTGACAGCTATTTGTTTATGTCGTGACCATAATGTGCCATTACAAGTTTTTGATATGAATAAATCAGGCGCGCTATTGTCAGTAGTCATGGGCGAAAAAGAAGGTACACGCGTTACTAAATAATGTACGTGTTGACGAAAGCTCTTTATACTAGCGCTAAATTAAATTTGTTAAAACATCCTTGAATAAATAAGTAAGGTAGATCATATGATTAACGATCTGAAAAAAGACAGCGAACAGCGTATGTTGAAAACTCTTGAGTCTTTGGAACTCGGGTTTGCTAAAGTTCGTACCGGCCGTGCACACCCATCAATCTTAAATGGGGTAATGGTTCCTTACTACGGTTCTGATGTGCCTTTAAATCAAGTGGCAAACGTTGGTGTTGAAGATTCTCGTACACTTCTTGTTCAGCCATTTGAACGTACAATGGTTTCAGCTATTGATAAGGCAATTCGTGAGAGTGATCTTGGTTTAAACCCAATTACAGCGGATGCAATTCGTGTACCTTTACCTGCATTAACTGAAGAAACACGTCGTGATATGCAAAAAATTGCGCGTAGCGAAGCTGAAAATGCAAAAGTTGCAATTCGTAATATTCGTCGTGATGTATTAGGTGATATCAAAGCATTATTAAAAGAGAAAGAAATCTCAGAAGATGATGAGCGCCGTGCAGGTGATGATATCCAGAAAATCACTGACAAATATGTTGCAGAAGTAGACAAGCGTCTTGCAGCGAAAGAAGCAGAATTGATGAAGGTCTAAATTTTATGACCGATTCAGAAGAGTATCATCTTCCTAAGCATGTTGCCATTATCATGGATGGCAACAACCGCTTTGCAAAAAAAAATCAAATGCAAAAAGGTGATGGACATCGAGAGGGTAAAAATGTTCTTGATCCTATCGTTGAACATTGTAAAAAAACAGGTATTCGTGCTTTAACGGTGTTTGCATTTTCAAGCGAAAACTGGAATCGACCACAATTTGAAGTCGATCTGCTTATGAAGCTTCTTGAAGAAACTATTCATGAGCAAATACCTCGCATGAAGAAATTTAATATTGCTTTGCGTTTCATCGGTGATCGTTCCAGATTACCGTCACACCTAGTTGCCTTAATGGAAGATGCAGAGCAACAGACAGCACACCATAACACTATGACCTTAACTATTGCTGTGAGCTATGGCGGGATGTGGGATATTGCAAATGCAGCAAAACAAGTTGCTGAAGCGGTTTCCCGTGGTGAATTTGGTGCTGATCAAATAAATGTTGATTTGTTCGAAAAATATGTCAGTCTAAACGATCTGCCAGCTGTGGACTTATTGATCCGTACAGGTGGAGATTATCGCATATCTAATTTCTTGTTATGGCAAGCAGCATATGCTGAACTGTATTTTACTGATACTTTATGGCCAGAATTTACAGTACAAGAATTCGATCATGCATTGAATGTTTTTTCAGGGCGTGAGCGTCGTTTTGGCAAAACATCTGAACAAATTCAGCAAGAGAAAATAGAGAACTTATAATGTTAGAGCGGATTGTTACCGCATTGGTACTTGTCGCAGTTGTTTTAGGCTGTATGTTTGCTACGCAATCACATTATCCAATGTTGGTTCTTATGATTGTAGCAGCAGGGGTTGCGGGGTATGAATGGTATAAATTAATGCCCCATGAAACTGTAAATGCTGTAAAGCCAAAAGCTTGGTGCTACGGTCTGCTTGTTGCATTCGTTTCGGGCGTTGCTCTATTTTTCCATGATATTGCATTACTTTTGTGGTCAGCTTCAATTTTGACTTGGCTTGTAAGCGTTTATTGGGTCAAATCTTTTCCTGAATTTGATGGGTGGTATAACGCTACTCTATATGTAATTGGCATTATTTTAGTTTGTGCTGCGGTAACTTCAATTTTTGTTGTTTGGCAAAGTTCGCCATGGTGGTTAATGTATCTGTTCTTACTCGTGTGGGGTGCAGATAGTGGTGCTTACTTTGTTGGTCGTAAATTTGGTAAAAGAAAATTAGCTCCAACCGTTAGTCCGAACAAATCAGTAGAAGGCTTGTATGGTGGTATTGTCACGACCATACTGGTAATGTTGGTTGTGCAATATCAGTATCTAAATTTAACTTTAATTCAGCAAATTCTGTTTCTTATCTTGTCACTGATTACAGTATTCGGTTCAGTGTTGGGTGATTTATTTGAGTCAATGATTAAACGTCGTGCTGGTATTAAAGATTCTGGACGTGTACTACCTGGTCATGGTGGTGTTTTAGATCGTATTGATTCTTTACTTGCTGCAGCCCCGATCTTTGCAACGGGAATGTATATATTAAAACTTATTGGTGTAGATTTATAAATGACACAATCTGTTTGCATATTGGGTGTAACCGGTTCCATTGGGCAAAGTACCTTAAAAATTTTAAATCAACATCCTGATAAGTATTCAGTATTTGCAATTTCAGCTCATAGTCGAATTTCTGAATTGGTTGACATATGTAAACAATTCCAACCAAAAGTTGTAGTTGTTCCAAAGCAAAAAGTTGACGAATTAGCAGCTTTATTTGTAAAGAGTGAATTACAAAATATTGAAATTTTGACTGATCAGGAAGGGCTGGTAAGTATCGCATCTCATCCAGATGTTGATGTAGTTATGGCTGCAATTGTTGGAGCAGCTGGTTTATTACCAACATTAGCGGCTGTAAAAGCTGGTAAACGCGTATTGCTTGCTAATAAAGAAGCTTTGGTCATGTCTGGTGAAATCATGATGCAAGCAGCACGTGATCATCAGGCATTATTATTACCGGTAGATTCAGAACACAACGCTATTTTTCAGTCATTACCTCATAATTATTTAGAGGCTGAAAGAAATGGACAACCGCAACAGGGCGTATCAAGAATCTTATTGACCGCTTCAGGTGGACCATTTTTAAACCATTCGTTAGAACAGTTAGAAAAAGTTACTCCTGCGCAGGCTTGTAAGCATCCCAACTGGTCTATGGGACAGAAAATCTCAGTTGACTCAGCTACTCTTATGAATAAAGGGTTAGAGTTGATCGAGGCGTGTCATTTGTTTTCAATATCTGAACATTTTGTTACAGTTGTTGTTCATCCACAAAGTATTATTCATTCTATGGTGCAATATGTTGACGGTTCAACATTGGCTCAAATGGGTAATCCAGACATGTGTACACCGATTGCCCATGCATTAGCATGGCCAGAACGTTTACAGACTAATGTTCCTGCTTTAGATTTATTTGAGTATTCTCAGCTTAATTTTCAAGCACCGGATATCCAGAAATTTCCAGCACTGGATTTAGCCCGTCAGGCAATGCGTTCAGGAGGGCTGGCACCTACTATTTTAAATGCTGCAAATGAGGTTGCCGTTGCTGCATTTTTAAACCAACAGATTGGATTTACAAATATCCCACAAGTGGTAGAGCATACTTTGCAAAAATTGGAAAACTCAGTTGCTGATAATATCGAGTCTATTTTGAATAAAGATGAAGTAGCACGACATGTAGCACAGCAGTATATATCAAGTATAGGAGGCTGAAATGAGCGCATTATTTATGATTGCAGCAGCAGCTCTCTTGCTCGGTCCATTAATTGCAATTCATGAGTTCGGTCACTATTGGGTGGCACGAAAACTTGGTGTTAAGGTTCTAGTTTATTCTATTGGTTTTGGTCCGACATTACTTAAATGGACCTCAAAAAAATCTGGAATTAAGTACCAACTTTCAGCTTTGCCTCTAGGCGGTTATGTAAAAATGCTCGATGAGCGCGAAGGTAATGTTGCAGAGCAAGATTTACCTTATGCATTTAACCGTCAAAAACCATGGAAGCGTATAGCAATTGTTGCGGCTGGGCCTTTAATTAACTTGATTTTTGCTGTTTTACTTTTTTGGATTTTATTTTTACCAGCACAGGAACAACTAAATACAAGAGTGGGTAAGGTTGTACCCAACTCGCCAGCTGCTACAGCTCAACTACAAGTAGGTGACAAGATTATTGCTGTTGATGGAAAGGAAACGCAAACTTGGGAAAAACTTAACTTTGCTTTGATTGATCGTGTAGGTGAAACTGGTAGCTTGAATATCGATGTAGATCGTGCAGGTACTGAGAAAAATATTGTTTTACCCATTAAAGATTTTTTAAAAAACCAAAATGAATCAGCTTTAGATGTATTAGGCTTTTCACCTTATCGTCCTGTTATTCCCGCTGTTGTAACTGAGTTGACTGCAGATGGAGCAGCAATTCGACAAGGAATAAAAGTCGGTGATCGTATTGTATCCATTAATGGTCAAGCGATGAAAGATTGGTTTGATGTTGTGGAAGTTGTGCAACATTCACCAGAAAAATTACTAAGTATTGATGTGTTGCGTAATGGTCAACTCGTTCATTTGCAAGTCATGCCTCAAGGAAAGCGTGACAATATGGGGCAAGTGAGCGGTGTCTTAGGCGTAAAAAGTGATGCAGGAAAAATTATAATTCCTGACGAATATAAGCAAACAATTCAATATACTCCAATACAAGCTTTCCAGATGTCGCTAGATAAGACTGGCCAAATCTCTAGCATGATATTGAGTTCGATAGTAAAAATGGTTAAGGGTTTAATTGGTTTAGAGAATCTTTCTGGACCAATTACAATCGCGAAAGTAGCGGGACAAAGTGCAGAAATGGGATGGCAGACTTTCATCTCATTTATGGCTTTAATGAGTGTAAGTCTTGGAATTTTAAATTTATTACCAATTCCAATGCTAGATGGTGGACATCTCGTTTATTACATTATTGAGGCTATTCGTGGTAAGCCTGTTTCTGAACAAATACAAATGTTTGGTCTAAAAATTGGTATGGTACTGCTCGGTAGTATGATGCTTTTAGCTTTATTTAACGATTTTATGCGTTTGTAAACGTATATGGATTTATAACTTACTGGAAAAACTGGCATGCGGCACACACATTTTTTAATGCCTTTGGCACTTGTTAGCGCTATGGCAGCGGTACAACAAGCATATGCAGCTGATGATTTCGTTGTTCGAGATATTCGTATAGATGGTTTGGTCCGTCTTACTCCTGCAAATGTTTCTACCATGTTGCCAATCAACAGTGGCGATCGCGTTAATGAACCGATGATCGCAGAAGCAATTCGAACATTGTATGCCACTGGACTTTTTGACGATATTAAAGCATCAAGAGATAACGATACTTTAGTTTTCAATGTCGTAGAGCGCCCGATTATTTCAAAACTTGAATTTAAGGGTAACAAACTTATTCCTAAAGAGGCTTTAGAGCAAGGCCTCAAAAAAATGGGCATTGCTGAAGGCGAAGTTTTTAAGAAGTCAGCTTTACAAACAATTGAAACTGAATTAGAGCAGCAATATACTCAGCAAGGCCGTTATGATGCTGATGTAACTGTTGATACTATAGCTCGCCCAAATAACCGTGTTGAACTTAAATTAAATTTTAATGAAGGTACGGCAGCTAAAGTTTTTAATATCAATATTATTGGTAATACTGTTTTTAAAGACAGTGAAATTAAACAAGCTTTCGCAGTTAAAGAAAGTGGTTGGGCTTCAGTTGTAACCCGTAATGACCGTTATGCTAGAGAGAAAATGGCAGCGAGCCTTGAAGCTTTGCGCGCTATGTATCTGAATAAAGGTTATATCAATTTTCATATCAATAACTCACAGCTTAATATTAGTGAAGATAAAAAGAATATCTTTATTGAAGTTGCTGTTGAGGAAGGTAGCCAGTTTAAATTTGGTCAAACCAAGTTTTTAGGTGACGCACTTTATAAACCTGAAGAACTGCAAGCTTTGAAAATTTATAAAGATGGGGATACCTATTCTCAAGAAAAAGTAAATGCTGTTAAGCAATTGTTATTGCGTAAATATGGTAATGCTGGTTATTACTTTGCAGATGTAAATGTCGTTCCGCAAATTAATAATGAAACGGGTGTTGTTGACTTGAACTATTATGTAAACCCAGGTCAGCAAGTAACCGTACGTCGTATTAACTTTACAGGTAATAGTAAAACTGCCGATGAAGTATTGCGTCGTGAAATGCGTCAAATGGAAGGCGCTTTAGCGAGTAATGAAAAAATTGATTTGTCCAAGGTTCGTTTAGAGCGTACTGGATTCTTCAAAACAGTTGATATTAAACCAGCTCGTATTCCAAATTCACCAGATCAGGTGGATTTAAACGTAAATGTTGAAGAGCAACACTCGGGAACTACAACATTAGCGGTAGGTTACTCACAAAGTGGTGGTATCACATTCCAGGCAGGTTTGAGTCAAACTAACTTTATGGGAACGGGTAATCGTGTTTCGATCGATTTATCTCGCTCTGAAACTCAAGACTACTATAACTTAAGTGTTACTGACCCTTACTTCACTATTGATGGTGTAAGCCGCGGTTATAATGTTTATTACCGTAAAACAAAGTTAAATGATGACTATAACGTTAATAATTACGTTACCGATAGTTTCGGTGGTAGTTTAAGTTTTGGTTACCCAATTGATGAAAACCAAAGCCTAAGTGCCTCTTTAGGTATTGATAATACTAAAGTAACGACTGGTCCTTATGTCTCTACTTATGTGCGTGATTATTTGTTAGCAAATGGTGGTAAAGCAACAAGTAAGGGTTCATATTGTCCAACCTTAAATGGTGAGTCGCAGTATGATACTGAGAAGGGGGAATGTAAGGTCCCAGAAGAACAATATGATAATGCGTTTGATGGTGAGTTCTTTACATATAACTTAAATTTAGGTTGGTCATACAATACTTTAAACCGTCCTATTTTCCCTACTTCAGGTATGTCACATCGTGTAGGTCTTGAAATTGGTTTGCCAGGTAGTGATGTTGACTATCAAAAAGCAACTTATGATGCACAGGCATTTTGGCCAATTAGTAATACTGGTTTCGTATTGCGTGGTTACGGTAAACTTGGCTATGGTAATGATTTACCATTCTATAAAAACTTCTATGCAGGTGGTTATGGTTCTGTTCGGGGTTATGATAACAGTACCTTGGGTCCTAAGTATGCAAGTGTAAACTTACAAGAAACCAAGCAAAATGACGGTTCTCCAGAAGAGGTGGGGGGTAATGCTTTAGTACAATTTGGTACTGAATTAGCTTTACCGTTACCTTTCAAAGGGGACTGGACTCGCCAAGTACGACCAGTCATTTTTGCTGAAGGTGGTCAAGTATTTGATACTAAGTGTGATGTTGGCTCTTATTCTATGATTATGAATGGGCAGCAAATAGCAGATGCTAAAAAATACTGTGAAGATAACTACGGTTTTGATTTAGGTAATATGCGTTATAGCGTAGGTGTTGGTTTTACATGGATCACTATGATTGGGCCATTATCTCTTAGCTATGCATTCCCGTTAAATGATAAGCCTGGTGACGAAACTAAAGAGATTCAGTTTGAAATCGGTCGTACTTTCTAAGTACGACTTGACTAAACAATGAAATAAGGACACAAATTAAGATGAAAAAATTAAATATATTAATGTTAGGGTTAGGCCTTACAATTTCTGCTATGACTAATGCTGCTGGTTATGGTGTTATTGATCTTGCTAAAGTTGTTGAAAGTAGTACTTATTTAAAACAACAAAATGCAAGTTTAAATCAATCTGTTAAACCAACAACAACTCGTCTTGAGCAGTTGGGTAAAGAGTTAGAAGGCCTTCAGCGTCAAGCCCAAACTCAAGGGCAAAAAATGAAAGAAGATGATATTAAGAAGCTTCAAACTCAATATCAGTCAAAATTAAATGAATTTAATTCGACTCAACAAGGTTTGCAGTCTAAAGTTCAAACTAGTTTGCAAGGAATGAACTCAACTTTTGAGACTCGTGTGAAGCAAGCAGCTGAACAATTACGAAAAGAAAATAATCTTGACTTCATTTTGAATAAAAATTCGACCGTTGCCTATGACGCTAAATATGATTTAACTGATAAAATGATACAAAAGGTTAATTCAATGAAATAAATTAATGAAAGTGCAACATTATCGTTTAGATGAACTAGCTCACCTAGTTAATGGTGAGTTAGTCGGTGCGGGTAGTCTTCAATTTATAAATCTGGCAAGTTTAGAAAATGCTGAACCTTCTCATATTACTTTCGTAAATGGCGAAAAGTATATCGATCAAGCAAAGACTAGCCGTGCGGGTGCGTACATTGTTACAAGCTCTATTAAAGAACAGCTTACTGATAAACAAAATTTTATTATTGTTGATAATCCATATTTGGCTTTTGCCATCCTTACCCATGCTTTTGATAAAAAGATCACATCAATAGGTATTGAAAGTACTGCTCAAATTCATCCTTCTGCAATTATTTCTGAAAAAGCATATATTGGCCATTACGTTGTAATTGGTGAAAATTGTGTAGTAGGTGAGAACACGATTATTCAGTCTCATACTCGTCTGGATGATAATGTAGAAATTGGCAAGGATTGTTTTATCGATTCTCATGTCACTATTACTGGCGGTTCTAAATTACTTGATCGTGTTCGAGTTCATGCAAGTACTGTGATTGGTAGTGAAGGCTTTGGATTTGCACCATATCAAGGTAAATGGCATCGTATCGCACAATTAGGTTCAGTTATTATTGGTAATGATGTCCGTATTGGATCAAATTGTAGTATTGATCGAGGGGCACTAGATAATACGATTTTGGAAGATGGGGTAATTATTGATAATCTTGTGCAAATCGCACATAACGTTCATATTGGTTCCAATACAGCTATTGCTGCTAAATGTGGAATTGCTGGAAGCACTAAAATTGGCAAAAACTGTATTCTTGCAGGAGCCTGTGGTGTGTCTGGTCACCTTTCAATCACTGATAATGTGACTTTAACTGGAATGTCAATGGTCACAAAAAATATTTCTGAAGCTGGTACCTATTCTTCAGGAATTGGATTATTTGAAAATAGTCATTGGAAAAAGACAATTGTGCGCTTGCGACAATTAGCAGATGTGCCATTGACCCAAATCACTAAACGACTTGATCATATACAAGCTCAAATAGAGTCTCTTGAATCAACTTTTAATTTGCGTAAATAGAATATTATGACCGAGTCAACTACACCTAAATTTGCCATCCCTGAATTACCAATGCAGATTCAAACGATTCGTCAATATTTGCCGCATCGTTATCCTTTCTTATTGGTTGATCGTGTGACTGAAGTTACTGACAATAGTATTGTTGGTTATAAAAATGTTTCTATCAATGAAGAGTTCCTACAAGGACATTTCCCAGAATATCCAATTATGCCGGGTGTTCTAATTGTAGAAGCATTAGCTCAAGTTTCGGGCGTTCTAGGTTTTATTATGAACAATGAGACGCCAAAACCAGGTTCTTTATTCCTCTTTGCTGGTGCAGAAAAGGTAAGATTTAAAAAACAAGTAGTTGCTGGCGACCAACTTGTATTAAAATCTGAATTAGTAATGCAAAAACGCGGTATCTACAAATATAACTGTACGGCTACCGTTGACGGTATTGTAGCAACAACCGCTGAAATTATGATTTCACACCAAAAAACAGAGCAGGCATGAGCAATCACGATTTAATTCATTCTACGGCCATTATTGATCCATCTGCAGTGATTGCCCCGGATGTCCAGATAGGACCTTATTGTATTATTGGTCCAAATGTGACAATTGGCGCTGGTACTAAATTACATTCACATGTTGTAGTTGGTGGTTTTACCAAAATTGGTCAAAATAATGAGATTTTCCAGTTTGCAAGTGTTGGTGAAATTTGCCAAGACTTGAAATATCAAGGTGAAGAAACTTGGTTAGAGATTGGAGATCATAATTTAATTCGTGAGCATTGCAGTTTACATAGAGGAACTGTACAAGATAATGCTTTAACTAAAATAGGTAGTCATAACTTATTGATGGTTAATACGCATATTGCACATGACTGTATTGTTGGTGATCATAATATTTTCGCAAATAATGTTGGTGTTGCTGGACACGTCCATATTGGTGATCATGTCATTATTGGTGGTAATTCGGGAATTCATCAATTCTGTAAAATCGATTCTTACAGTATGGTTGGTGGAGCATCTTTAATTTTAAAAGATGTGCCAGCGTATGTTATGGCATCTGGTAATCCAGCACATGCGTTTGGTATTAATATAGAAGGTATGCGCCGAAAGGGTTGGTCTAAGGATACAATTCAAGGCCTTAGAGAAGCTTATAAATTGATTTTTAAATCAGGCCTGACTTCTGTTCAAGCTGTTGAGCAGATTAAAAATGATATTCTTCCGAATGTTCCAGAAGCTCAATTATTAATTGACTCTGTTGAGCAATCAGAACGTGGTATTGTGCGTTAAGCCGAGATATTCAAAAAAAGACACCGCAATCTGCGGTGTCTTTTTTTCTTAAAAACTTTTATTTGTTAAAAAATTTGGCTTCTTCAGATTTTGGATACTGACTTAAAATTTTAGCTTTATATTGGTTTGCTGATACAGTGTTTTTATCAACATCTTTGGCAATACTGTAGAGTTGATAAAGCGCGCGAGGAGCTTTACTAGAATTTGGGTATTGCGTAGCGACTACATTATAGTTCTTTTTAGCTTCATTATAATTTACCGGATCAGTTGCTAAATTAAACTCGGCTAACCAAAAATAGGCATTGCCTGTATAAACGCTATTAGGATGATTTTTGATAAAGTTTTGCATTGGAGCAATCGCTTTTTTCGCTCCACCTTGTTTGTAGGCATCTAAAGCGACAGTATAAGCTGCTTTTTCAAGTTCTACAGGGTTCGATTGATTTTGCGTAGCAGGCGATGAAGCTGGTTGTGTTACTTGCGTTTGTGAAGGGGAAGTAACTTGACTTGCAGCAGTTGTAGTAGTACTAGCTGCTTTATTGTCGGTAGGAGGAGCTTCTGAGCTTCCGGTAGCTGTAGCATCACTATTTGCTGTATTGTCTGGTGCTGCACTTTCTGGATCTACTTTTTGATTTAGTAATTCCAAACGCTGGTCTAAATCAGTATAGCGATTAGATAAATCTTTTTTCAGTTGTTCAATATCATTCGATTGTTCTTCTAACTGTCCGCGTAAGGTACGTATATCATTTTCTAATTGTTGGTTTTTTTGCATCAATTCCCAATTTAAATTACTAGGGACTGAAGCGTTATTCGATGAAGTGTTAGTTGAACTACCACCACTTTGACTTAAACCGCGCGATTCAATTGGAATATTGGCATAGAGAGAAGTAGTGCTCATTAAGGCAATAAATAATAAAGAATGCTTCATCAATCGCATGAGTATAGGTCCATAATTTTATGTAAAAGCTAACTTGAGAAGGGAATATGTAAACTATTCACATTAGCTATCTAAGGTTTTAATTGATCATTGCAATTAAAACAGCTAACAATATAAATGCAAGAATAGTTTACAATCTTCAAGCATATTTTATTCAAAATAAGTATCAAGAAAGAATATAAGATAAGAGATTCTAGGAATTTATATGTTTTTGACGATGAATTAATCAATTGAAACATAAACTTGCTTAAAATTGAGAAGAAGGCTTGCAACTCTTTTAAAAATCTCTATACTCTGTTTTGCAATGGTAGCCCCGCTGGTGGCTTCGCAATTGTACTCTGTGAACCCCGCCAGGACCGGAAGGTAGCAACGGTAGCAGATCTATGATGTGCCGAAGTTTTGCTAGTGGGGTTACCACCATCTTCTAATCCGATCTCCGTTGGATTGCCTTCATAATTACATCTAAATCAAATCCTCTATATTGTAAAAACCTCATCTGTTTTGCTTTAAGTTTAGGATCTTTTTCTACTTCTTCACCAAACTTTTTCACTTTAAGTTGATAAGCCTGTTCCACCCAATCAATATTATGAATTTCATCTGCAATTAAATCATTTTCGATTTGTTTAGTTTTTAAAGCTTGTTTGATGCGTTTTGGCCCTTTGCCTTTACGAATTTGGCTAGCCAATGTTAGTTCTGCAACGCGTTGGTCACTTTGATAATTTTGCTCAGATAACTCTTCAACAAGTTGCTTAACCTCTTCAGGGTTTTGTGCATAACGATTCAATTTCTCGATAAGTTCTGCTTTCGAATAATCTCGACGAGTCAATAACGCAAAAGCATATGAGCGCAAACGTTGACCTGTTAGCAAAGCGCGTTGTTGGGGCTGTTCTTCTGTTCTTTTGAACATATTTAATATTTCCTTGTAAAAAACGCCCCGAAGGGCGTTTTAAGACTTATTAGCGGTAATTAAGACTCTAATAGAAGATCTTCTTCTTCATCTTCCACCTGTACAGCACCATTAGTACCCGTAGTTAGCAGTTGTTCACGGATAATCTTTTCAATTTCTCCAGCCATTTGAGGATTTTCTTCAAAGTGGCGGATAACATTGTTTTTACCTTGGCCAATTTTATTGCCTTGATATGAATACCAAGCGCCTGCTTTTTGCACGATATCTTGTTGTACAGCTAAATCTACAAGTTCGCCAAGCTGGTTTGTACCTTTACCGTATAAGATTTGGAAAATAGCTTCTTTAAAAGGAGGAGCCATTTTGTTTTTAACAACTTTAACTCGAGTTTCAGAGCCGATGATTTCATCACCTTCTTTGACCTGACCAATACGGCGGATATCTAAACGTACAGAAGCATAGAACTTCAATGCGTTACCACCAGTCGTAGTCTCAGGGCTACCAAACATTACACCAATTTTCATACGGATCTGGTTAATGAAAATAACCATACAGTTCGAGCGTTTAGCGTTACCCGTAATTTTACGTAATGCCTGACTCATTAAGCGAGCTTGTAAGCCCATGTGAGAGTCACCCATTTCGCCTTCAATTTCTGCTTTAGGAGTAAGAGCAGCCACTGAGTCGACAACGATTAAATCAATTGCACCAGAGCGAACTAGCATGTCTGCAATCTCAAGTGCTTGTTCACCGTTATCAGGTTGCGATACAAGTAGATTATCAATGTCCACACCGAGTTTACGTGCATATTGTGGATCTAATGCGTGTTCTGCATCGATAAATGCACAAGTACCACCAGCTTTTTGACATTGTGCAATCGCTTGGAGAGTCATTGTGGTTTTACCAGAAGATTCTGGACCATAAATCTCAACGATACGACCTTTCGGTAAACCGCCAATCCCCAATGCAATATCTAACGTCAAAGAACCTGTAGATACAGCTTCAACTGCTTGAACAGTGTTGTCACCGAGACGCATCACCGTATTTTTGCCAAATTGTTTCTCAATTTGACTTAGCGCGGCTTGTAATGCTTTGCTTTTATTCTCATCCATCTCAAAAACCTCAATACTCTAAGTTCATCACGTTTAACCCAAGTGGATGCATTGAATCTCAACTTGTTTCACAGGGCTAATAGTGACAGATTTTTTCTATAGCTTCTATGTGTTGTCTGTGTGTGTGCGACACAACTCGACGTTTTTATTCATCACCATACGACCAGTGTTGATCATTGTCCTGTTTAAACCGATTAATCTGTCTACGATCCTTTTTACTCGGTCTATGATCAGGTCGAGCAAGATTATGCAATTTTCGTTGGGATGCAATCAACTCCCGTCTAGCAATACTTACTTCTGTTTCTTCATAAAGTTGCTGGGCAACTGGTGCTGGACCACGTGTGTTCGAAAGCGCTTTTACGACAACGGTTTTTTTATCAAAACCTTGTTGAATAATCAGTTCCATTCCAACACGAATTTCTTTGGAAACTTTTACACGCTCATTATTGTGATGTACTTTACCTCCTTCGATTGCTGCTTTAGCAATTGAACGAGTTTTAAAAAAACGAGCAGCCCATAACCATTTGTCGATACGCATGGTCTCTACAGCATCGTTTTCAAGCGATTTTGACATCATTATCCTTTCTATCAATTTGATTCAATATAGACAGCAATTCTGTAAGTCGATCTAGCGCTTTATATTCTAAATCTTCATGCTTTCTTACATCCTTTAGAGTTGAGGGCTGCAAGATAGTAAACAAGTGCTTGATACCAAATTTTTCAGCTGTTTTTAGTACAGGAGCTGTATCATCAATAAAAATGGTTACGTCTGGGTCAAAAGGGTGTAATTTTTGGAGCTCTTGCCAAAAATGAATATCTTCTTTTGCATAACCAATTTGTTCACTCGATACGATTACGTCAAAGAAGTGTTTAATTGCAACATTATCGAGCTTTAACTGTAAGCTTGCATGATCGGCATTTGTAACTAACCAACAACTATATCCTTGCTTTTTCAGTTCCTGTAGAAGCTCAATACAACCAGACCGAGCTTGAATTTTTGTCTGAAATTCTTGCTGTAATTTGAGTACATCAACGCCTACAGTTTTGGTCCAATAAGCTGATGAATACCAAACAAGTGTATGCTTATGTGCTAGATAAAACTGATATAGTGCTTTTTGGCTCTGGGCGAGTGGAAGTTGATGTATCTCTGCGTGTCGCTTAGGAAGACATTCATTCCAGATGAAATCATCAAAAGCGAGATCTAATAGCGTACCATCCATGTCAAACATTACGATTTTAGACATATCTAAATATCTCCAAAATCATTTAAAGCAAATTTTTTAAGACACATCTACCATATATCCTTTTTAAAATCATTAATTAAAGAAACTTCGAGATATAAAATTAATTTAAAACTCCACCCATTAATTCTTTCAAAAGGTGTTTTGATTAATGTGATGGGTAGGGAGGATAAATGATTTGAAAATTATAGCGTGTAATTTTGCAAACAAAAAACAATAATAAATGCTTTTTAATAGAAAACTTTTCCTGTGTTTAAAGTAAAAATAGGCAGCCAAAGTTTTGCAATTAAGAAATCTTAAAAGTCATCTATATTTATGGTTAATTTTGCTTACATAGGATACGTATTGACATACATTTTATAAATTGAAGGATACTTGTTTAAAGTTATATTTAAAATTAACCCTAATAAGAATTTAGAGAAAGCAATGAAAATTGGATTTATTGGCGGAGCCAATGACGGTATTGTAATCAATGCTGCTGATGGCCTTGATACTTATAAGCTTGAATGGCATTACAAAGCAGAAAAGCACTGTGAAGCACAGCCAACCTTAGGTCTTAATGGGCCTGAGTATGATTACTACAACCTATTAATACTAAGAAAAAATAAAGAGGCTAAACTCTTTTATGTACTCACTACAATGGGAAAAGATGATATCGCGAGTAAAATCCATGAGTATTGGGAGTGCTCTACATCTGTTGGCTATGATTTCGATGATTAAGAAAATATTTATTAATAATTTAAAATTTTGACTTTAATCAAAAATTAAATGAAGAGTTCGTAATTTCATATAACACATGTGCTTTTAATTGGTGATGGAGAGGAACCTTGGGATGATCAAAGTTTTTAACTTTATGCATTCCAAGTCTTTCCATGACAGCTTGAGAGGGTGTATTTGTGTTAGCGGTAAATGAAACGATCTTATCTAAATTCAGTACATTAAAACCATAGTCTAAAGCTGCTTTTGCTCCTTCAGTTGCATAACCTTGTTTCCAGAATTCTTTTGCAAGTCGCCACCCAATTTCCACACATGGAGAAAAGTCAAATTGTTCAGGTTGACTATGTAAACCAATAAACCCGATAAATTGATGAGTTTCTTTTAATTCTACTGCCCAGAAACCCCAACCATTTTCATTAATGAGAGATGAAATTTTTTGAATTAAATTATGGCTTTCTTGGGGTGTTAATAGATTTGGGAAAAATTGCATAACATCTTGATCTAAGCCCATTGTTATAAAAGGCTCAACATCACTTTCTTTCCACTGTCTTAAAATTAAACGCTTTGTTTCGATCATGAGATGTCTCTTTAATTAAAAATAAGGGATCAAAGTGGTTTTTGCACAATCTTTTGTAAAATGATCTTGGAATTGATGCTTACTACACCCTTTATTTTATTTAAGGTATTAATGACGAAATGAGAAAAAGAACTCAAATCTTTGGTCGCAACGTGTAAAACATAATTAGATTCACCAGTAATAATATATGCATTAATGACTTCATCAAAATTTTTGATCTGACTTAAAAAGAAGTTGTGATCATTTTCTGTGAGTTGGGCAAGCTTTATTTCGACAATTGCCTCAATTTTTATACCTAGTTTTTCATAATTAACTTTCGCTTGATATTTTTCAATTACACCATTGCTTTCTAAAATTTTAACTCTTCGATGACAAGCTGAAGCCGAAAGGTTAACGAGATCGGCCAGTTCTTGGTTACTTAACCGAGCATTATCTTGTAAATGTTTTAAAATTTTAAGATCAATTGCATCTACATTCATTTTCGAATTTCATCCATGTTTTTTAATTTTAATTCGAATTTTATACGAAAATAGCAAATCTTAATCAAATATTATCGAATAAATCGAAAGAATTGGCGTGATAGAATTCAAATACAAAGGAAATGTTGAAAATAGGTGAAATAACAAATGATTACTCACGAACAATGCCTCTATTGGGATCAGGAAGATGAACTCAAAAAGTTTAAAGACGAATTTGCACTACCAGAAAATGTCATTTATTTAGATGGTAATTCTTTGGGTGCAAGACCAAAAAAATCATTAGAGGTTGCTCAGCATATTATTGCAAAAGAGTGGGGTGAGGACCTCATTAATAGTTGGAATAAAGCAGATTGGTGGGGACTACCGACTAGACTCGGAGATAAAGTCGCGCAGCTTATCGGTGCTGAAAAAGGTGAAGTCGTTATTTCAGACTCAACGACCCTAAATTTATTCAAAGTTTTATCAGCAGCGGTAAAAATTCAAGCTCAAAAATTTCCGGAACGTAAAATTATTGTTGCAGAAAAAGATGCCTTTCCAACCGATATTTATATTATTGAAGGCTTTATCGATTTGATTCATCAGGGTTATCAAGTTGAATTGATTGATGGCACCGATGGTTTATCTCGTATTCTAGCAAAAGATGTGGCGGTAGTTGTTCTTTCTCATGTGAATTATCGGACTGGATATTTCTATGATATGGAGTCTATTAATCAACAAATTCACGCTAAAGATGCTTTGATTATTTGGGATTTATGTCACTCGGTTGGTGCAGTGCCTATGGATCTTAATCAGAGCAATAGTGATTTTGCGATTGGTTGTACTTATAAATATTTAAATGGTGGCCCAGGTTCTCCAGCGTTGTTATGGGTAAATCGAAAGCATCGTGATCAGTTCTGGCAACCTCTCTCAGGCTGGTGGAGCCACAAGAAACCTTTTGATATGGCTCAGCACTATGAACCAGCTAACAGTATCCGTCGTTACTTGTGCGGAACTCAACCCATCATTTCTATGAGTCTAATTGAATGTGGTATCGATATTTTCTTACAAGCTGATATGCAACAAATACGTGAGAAATCACTCAAATTAACTGATTTGTTTATTCAACTTGTTCAACAAGAATGTGCACAGTTTGGTTTTGAACTGATTACCCCTTTAAACCATAAATATCGTGGTAGTCATGTCAGTTATAGACATGAGTTCGGTTATGAAATTATTCAAGCGCTGATTGCTCGTGGGGTAATTGGGGATTATCGAGAGCCGGAAGTATTACGTTTTGGAATTACACCTTTATATCTAGGATTTGAAGATATTTGGAATGCCGTACAACAACTTAAGCAAATTATGCTGAATAGTGAATGGAAAAATGAGCGTTATCTGGTGCGCAGTGAAGTGACCTGATCGTTAGAGATCAACATTAGAAAAATGGCTAGGAGGGCCTATGAGCAGTTTTGATGAAATACAAAATCGAGAAGCGGGTTTACATAAAAAATTATCCGCAAAACAGATGGGAATGATTGCAATTGGTGGAGCGATTGGTACAGGGCTGTTCATGGGAAGCAAGTTCGCAATTAGCTTTGCTGGCCCAGCCGTCATTGTGAGTTATGCCATTGGAGGCTTAATCGCATTTGCTATTATGGCTTTTTTTGCTGAGATGACAGTCCAGCACCCTACGTCAGGCTCATTTGGGGCATATGCTGAGCATTATGTAAGTCCGCTTGCTGGGTTTTTAGTCCGTTATTGTTATTGGGCATGTATTGTATTAGCGGTCGGTACAGAAATTACAGCAGTTGCTGACTATATGAAATTATGGTTTCCTCATGTAGGTTCTTGGGTCTGGATTGCGTTTTTCTCGCTGACGTTACTTGTGGTTAATGCATATAGTGTTAAAGCATTTGGGTTGGTTGAATATTGGTTTTCGACAATAAAAGTCTTTGCAATTATTGTATTTATTCTTTTAGCAATTGGCATTCTGACTCAAAGTCATGGAGGAACAGCTCAGGTTCTTTCTAATTTAACCGAGCATGGGGGCTTTTTCCCTCATGGTTTTAGTGGAGTCTGGATTGGAGTAATCATTTCAATATTTAGTTATTTAAGTATTGAAATGATCGCTGTTGCAGCAGGTGAGGCTAAAGATCCAGAAAGAGCTGTTAAGAAAGCTTTTAAAAGTACGGCAATTCGCTTAATCCTATTTTATTTGCTGTCTTTATTTCTCATTGTGGCACTTGTTCCTTGGACAACTTTAATTGGAGCCGAAGCGACCAGCCCTTTTGTGATGGTAATGAAAATTGTAGGGATTCCATATGCAGATAGTATTTTAAATTTTATTGTAATTGTCGCGGCCTTATCAGCTATGAATAGTATGCTGTATATCTCAACACGTATGCTATTTAGCTTGTCACGAGCTGGTGATGCACCAAAACTATTTGGCCGTATTAGTCATAATGGTGTACCAATTAACGCGTTGCTATTGTCAGCGGTCGGTATTGGTATTGCGAGTATTGTTTATACCATTAATCCGAACTCGGCATTCCCGATCATGATTGCTTTATCTATGTTCGGTGCACTGTTCACTTGGGGCAGTATTTTTGTTACCCATATGTGTTTCAGAAGGCACATGGCACGAAAAGGAGAACAGTTAAAATTTAAGGTTCCAGCGAGTCAGTTAATCTCCCTGTTAGGATTAATCGCAATTTTGAGTATTACGATCACAACTTGGTTTACCAATGAATTTAAGTCAACTTTACAATTTGGAGTGCCATTAGTTGTTGTTCTTACGGTTTTTTACTATTTAAAGCGGTCATCAGCCAAGCTTGCTTTAAATGCTCATGAAGAATCATTGAAGTGAGAGATCTATGCGACCATATGACAATTCTAGAACTGTAGCGAATGAACATGAAATATTGGCAGAATTTAAAAGAACAAGCTTATTGAGCTATCAAAAATTTACCCATATTGCAGATATCCAATATGGCATGCACCTACGGTCAACTTTAGATTTATTTCCATTAGAGCAAGCCAAAAAGACTGTTATTTTTATTCATGGTGGTTATTGGCAATGGTGTGATAAATCAGATTTTGCATTCATCGTACCGTATGTTCTAGCAAAAGGAGTCCAGTGCGTTCTTTTAGAATATGATCTGGCCCCACAAAGCAAAATTTCAGATATTGCTTCTCAAATTAATCAAGCTCTCGATTTTATTCGAGAGCAAGACTGGAAAACTAATGAGGTAGTTTTGGTTGGACATTCGGCAGGGGCGCATCTGGCTGCTTTGTCATTAGGCCATCCACTCATATCTGAGATGGTTTTGTTAAGTGGAATTTATGATCTTGAGCCTATACAAAGTACACATTTAAATCATGCTCTCAATCTTTCAAGCGAAGATATCTTAAAATACAGCCCTGTTCATCAGTCAAAACGAATTACTACTCCATGTTCAATTTTCTGTGGTGAACTCGAACTTGATGAGTTGAAATGGCAAAGCCAAAATTATTTTGAAATGAAGAAAAGGCAAGATCAGGATTTTGTTTCTTTCAAGCTTATTCCTAAAATTAACCATTATTCTATTTTAAATCATTACTTTAATAATATTTTAATTTAAGTGTTTGAAATAGAATGTAATTGAGTAAAGAAAAACAGATTAAACTTATTAGAAGATAAAATGTGAGATAAATCACAACTCAACCTAATTTTTATAAAAATTAAGTATCCTTATTGACCTGACTATAGAACTTAATTAGATTAAAAAGATAGTGCTTTCTCACTAAGCGGCAAAATGTTTAGCTGTTGTTTAGTTGAGTTTCAAGTCCGTAGCTTCCCAAGATGCGGACTTTTTTATTTGATTTTTAAAAACAATAAGATAAATCGAATTTTTTTCTTGGATATGGCGGTAATATCTATTTAATGATTAATATGAGTTAATCACATAGCCCTTTGCCAAATAAGAAACAAACTAGTATTTGCTTTTCATTATTTAACTGGAATTATCATTTAATTAATAGATTATATAAAATATATTTTACCAAACTAACAAAGTGTGAGATTACACTCGGAACTTCATGAATTTGTCATATAGGTTAGATAAATTAAAAACAGAAAAATAAAAGAGAGAAGGCTATAGCACATAATTTAATAATATATAGCATCTGTAAATAAATGGTTTAGTCGGCTCTTATGAGTTGGCTTTTTTATTTTTAAAGGAGTGTTAATGAAAGTACAGTATTTTGAAGGAGGCATGTATAAACATATGTGTCCTGCTTGCGGATATCTTCATTATATTCCTGTACATTATCCTTTCTCTAACGGCAACCAATGGTTTTTTAATGGTAACTTGGAAAAACCGACATTTGATCCCATCATAAGTATAAATGAATATTGTAATTACTTTATTAAAGATGGCTTTATCGAATATAGCGTTAATTGTAGGCATCATTTAGCTGGTTGTAAGGTTGAACTGCCAGAACTAAAATTAAAAAGCTATAGAATATAATTGATTTTAGTATTTATTAATTATAACCATTTAAAAAACATTATATTCATTAATTATCACATATTTTTGCAATATATCTTTACATATTTGATACTGAACACCTATAGTTTAAAAAATTGTAAATCTCTTTTAGTTGAAGGCTATATTGTAATTTGCAAGAATTTTCATAACTCACTGTTTTATATTTTTATTTATGGATATCTGGAAATTTTTAAAAAGCTTTAATACAACTGGAACATATCTCATTATTTCTACATTTATATTATTTTTAATGATTATATATTTTTACATTATACATCCCACCTAAACTAAATTATAAATAAAGTAAGATAATTATTTATTCTAAAATGTTTGATGTATTGGTTTATTTGAATTGGTTCTCAATTTTAAATGAAAAAAGATAATAGCATTGTATAGGTCCAAGTTTTATGAAAACATGATGTGGTTATAATATATGGAGAATATAATAAAAATTCCTTTCTAAAGATGTTAATCCCTAAATATAAAGACTGTACTGATCATAACAATGATGTCTAAAGTAAAAAATATGGAGATTTTCTATGAAGTTTTGCCAAGTTTCGACTTTTCTTTTAGCAATAGCGCTGAGTCATTTAACCTATGCTGCACCTGCTACAACAAATTCTGTATTAGGCTCATCTGAAGCAAAAGGAATTATTAAAAATCAATATATTGTTATTCTTAATAAGGATGTGGGTTCTTCTAACGAGTTTGCACAAGGTATTGCTAAACAACATGGTGGGAAGGTATTACAGACCTATGATGCTGTACTTAAAGGATTTGCAATTTATTTACCCGATGTTGCCGGTACTGCTTTTGTTGAAGCAATGAAAAAAAATCCGAAAGTCGTTTCTATTGAAAATGACACAATCATGAAAGTCGATGCGACTACGCAAAGTAACCCAGATTGGGGACTAGATCGTATTGACCAAAGAAACTTACCTCTAGATTCAGCCTATTCGTACTTACAAACAGGTTCAGGCACAACCGCTTATATTGTTGATACAGGAATATTGTCTACACATCAACAGTTCTCTGGACGGGTATTAAGTGGCTATACCGCGATATCTGATGGTAATGGAACAAGTGACTGTCATGGTCATGGTACCCATGTGGCAGGAACAGTTGGTGGTAGTACCTATGGGGTTGCCAAGAATGTAAGCTTAGTGCCTATTCGGATTTTAGGATGTGATGGTTCTGGTGCTTCGAGTAATGTGATTGCTGGTTTAGATTGGATATTAAAAAATGGTAAAAAGCCAGCTGTAGTGAATATATCTTTAGGTGGTGAAGCAAACGCATCTTTAGATAGTGCAGTAGAAAACTTATTTAATAATGGCTATGTAATGGTTGTGGCTGCAGGAAACTCGAATACAGATGCATGTAGTTCTTCTCCTGCCAGAGTAAGTAAGGCAATTACTGTCGCTGCTACAGATAATACTGATACACGAGCGAGTTATTCTAATTATGGAAGCTGCGTTGATATTTTTGCGCCAGGAAGCCAGATCAATTCTTCATGGATTGGGAGCAATACAGCAACTAAAGTTTTAAATGGAACTTCAATGGCTACTCCACATGTTGTTGGAGTCGTAGCTGAAATGTTGCAAAGTACACCTACAGCAACACCTCAGACAATCTCAACTAATCTGTTAAATCAAGCAAGTAGTAATGTGGTAAAAAATCCTTCTGGTAGCCCAAATCGATTGTTATATAAATCACCTTAATAAGAAGTATGTCTTGAAATTGGAAAAGGTCCCGAAGGACCTTTTTTTAGATTTTTGCATGAGTACCGTATTTATCAATCATGATTGAGCTGGCTTCATTTAAACCGCGAACCGTTACCTGAATACCGTTCTTTTGAAATTTATTCACAACAGAATCTAACATGGCAACTGAGGTCACATCCCAAATATGAGAATGGGTGAGATCAATAATGACTTCTTTAACTTTTTCTTTAAAGTTAAAACTTTGCATAAATTTTTCAGATGAACTGAAAAATATTTGGCCTCTTAATTCATATAAACGAGCTTGATTTTCGAATGAAGTTTCAATACGAATATCGTTTTCTAGTTTATTTGCTAAGAAAAGTGCTGAAAGCAATACGCCAGTTAATACACCTAGCGCTAAGTTATGGGTAGCAACTACTACAATAACGGTTGCGATCATAACGGCATTACTACTTTTAGGATTATTTTTAAATTGAGTCAGAGAGCTCCACTCAAAAGTACTAATCGACACCATAATCATGACAGCAACCAGAGCAGCCATAGGGATTACTTTTAACCAATCACTTAAAAACACAACTAGAATAAGTAAGAATATTCCTGCACAAAAAGTAGATAAACGTGTACGACCACCAGATTTTACATTAATCATTGATTGACCAATCATGGCACAACCAGCCATGCCGCCCATAAAACCTGAAGCAATATTTGCGATACCTTGACCTTTACATTCTTGAAATTTATCACTAGATGTATCTGTCATTTCATCAACGATTGTTGCAGTCATCATTGATTCAAGTAAGCCAACCGCGGCAAGGGCTAAAGAATATGGAAGAATAATAAGAACTGTTTCTAAATTTAAAGGAATATTCGGAATTAGAAATATAGGTAACGTATCTGGTAATGAACCCATATCACCAACCGTTCGAACGTCAAATCCTAAAAAAATAGCGAGTAATGTGACCACTACAATACAAATAAGGGGCGAGGGAAAGAACTTTCCAATTTTTGGAATATAGGGGAAAAGGTAAATAATTCCTAAACCTATTGCTACTAATAAGTAGACATACCATGTAACGCTTATTAATTCCGGTAATTGGGCCATAAAGATGAGTATGGCGAGGGCATTAACGAATCCAATAACCACCGATTTAGAAACAAAACGCATGAGTTTAGCGAGTTTGAAATATCCTGCCAAAATCTGTATAACGCCAGTTAATACTGTTGCTGCAAATAAGTATTGAAGACCATGATCCTTTACAAGCGTTGTCATAACCAAAGCCATTGCGCCTGTAGCCGCCGAAATCATAGCGGGACGACCGCCTACGAAAGAAATAATAACGGCAATACAAAAAGAGGCATATAAACCAACTTTTGGATCTACACCCGCAATAATTGAAAATGCAATTGCTTCTGGAATTAAAGCAAGACCAACCACAAGACCAGAAAGAATATCTGCGCGGGCATTAGAGAACCATTGTTCTCGGACATTGGATAACATGAGAAATAGCCTAAGTTCTAAATTTAAAAGGCTAGTGATGTGATATACCAACACAAGCGACTACACCACATCACTAAACAGTGATGAGTTATTTACAATAGATAAGGGTAAATAAACTTAAGGTGGCGTAAGTGTCATAGGTATAGAGAGTTTGAGGCATTTAAAAGTGCCCGAAGAATAGCATAAGTTTTTAAGGCTGACTAACCTAAGTCGACTAAACCGATTTAATCATAATTTTTCATTTCAGCTTTTGGCATTGAGGCAAATTCATTCGCAGGCATATCTAAGAAAAAGTCTTTTGCTTCAGAATGAGTACAGTTGAGCCAATCATTTCTAAGATCATCAGGTATCACAATAACCGAACGCTTTTCATCATCAGGTTTGTGAAATTGTTTCATGAAAGGGTGATGATCAGCATTGATTGTTAATAGCGACATTGATCTAACTTTCTGTTCATCTATAAGTGTTTCTTCATAGATTGCAGCAAGGGTAAAAGGTTGTCGATCTTGACGGAAAATACCATACCAATGAGCTTTTCCATTAATGTATTTAGGTTCATAGATGGCTTCAACAGGAATAAGTGCGAACTGATCATTTAACCAAGCATGTTTAAAAGAGCGCTTTTGTTGTACTGTCTCTGTTCTGGCATTATACGTTGCATATTTGAATGCGATTTCTTTAGCGTAAGGGGGAAGCATTCCAAATTTAGCTTTTCTCCACTCAAGCTCATTTTGATGAGATAAAATGAGTGGACAATCATCACTCGGAAAAATATCCATCTTATATTCAAAAGTTGGTTCAAATAAGTCTAATTGATTGGCATGTATTCTCTTAATAGGTTTAAAGTTTGCACACATAAGACACCTTCGTTGTAAAAATAGCTCTCAATTACAGCTTCTAACTTTTAGTCTTTAGTGATGTATATTTTTATAATTAGAATTGTCTCTTTGAGTATTAATTTTTAACTATCAATTACTTCGTTAATAAATATTTATTTAACTCATGGCCATTTCAAAAAAGTTTCAGATATAAAATTAATAGAATAGATAAATCGTATAGTTAAGTTGCTCATCTTAAAGAGAGTTTATTCTGTTTTAATAGCTACTTTTATGCAACAGAGCCTTTCAGAAATTTAGATTTTAATAGATTCGTTATTCATCATAATACAAATCATATAGAGAACTCGTACAAACCCTTTATTAGAGGTTTAAAAATTCTCGGAAAATTTTGACAATTTATAAGGTGGACACATGAATAAACATTTATTGGCTAAAATTGCTTTATTAGGCGCTGCTCAGCTAGTTACACTCTCAGCATTTGCTGATGTTCCTCTAACTCCATCTCAATTTGCTAAAGCAAAAACAGAAAACTTTGACAAGAAAGTTATTCTATCTAATTTAAATAAGCCACATGCTTTGTTGTGGGGACCTGATAATCAAATTTGGTTAACAGAGCGCGCAACAGGTAAGATTTTAAGAGTGAATCCAGAGTCGGGTAGTGTAAAAACAGTTTTTCAGGTGCCAGAGATTGTCAATAACACTGATGGGCAAAATGGTTTATTAGGCTTTGCCTTTCATCCTGACTTTAAAAATAATCCTTATATCTATATTTCAGGCACATTTAAAAATCCGAAATCTACAGATAAAGAATTACCGAACCAAACGATTATTCGTCGTTATACCTATAATAAATCAACAGATACGCTCGAGAAGCCAGTAGATTTATTGGCAGGATTACCATCATCGAAAGACCATCAGTCTGGTCGTCTTGTCATTGGTCCAGATCAAAAGATTTATTATACGATTGGTGACCAAGGGCGTAACCAGCTTGCTTATTTGTTCTTGCCAAATCAAGCACAGCACACGCCAACTCAACAAGAACTGAATGGCAAAGACTATCACACCTACATGGGTAAAGTACTACGCTTAAATCTTGATGGAAGTATTCCAAAGGATAATCCAAGTTTTAATGGGGTGGTTAGCCATATTTATACACTCGGACATCGTAATCCGCAGGGCTTAGCATTCACTCCAAATGGTAAATTGTTGCAGTCTGAACAAGGCCCAAACTCTGACGATGAAATTAACCTCATTGTCAAAGGTGGCAATTATGGTTGGCCAAATGTAGCAGGTTATAAAGATGATAGTGGCTATGCTTATGCAAATTATTCAGCAGCAGCCAATAAGTCAATTAAGGATTTAGCTCAAAATGGAGTAAAAGTAGCCGCAGGGGTTCCTGTAACGAAAGAATCTGAATGGACTGGTAAAAACTTTGTCCCACCATTAAAAACTTTATATACCGTTCAAGATACCTACAACTATAACGATCCAACTTGTGGAGAGATGACCTATATTTGTTGGCCAACAGTTGCGCCGTCATCTGCCTATGTCTATAAGGGCGGTAAAAAAGCAATTACTGGTTGGGAAAATACATTATTGGTTCCATCTTTAAAACGCGGTGTTATTTTCCGTATTAAGTTAGATCCAACTTATAGCACTACTTATGATGACGCTGTACCGATGTTTAAGAGCAACAACCGTTATCGTGATGTGATTGCAAGTCCAGATGGGAATGTCTTATATGTATTAACTGACACTGCCGGAAATGTTCAAAAAGATGATGGCTCAGTAACAAATACATTAGAAAATCCAGGATCTCTCATTAAGTTTACATATAAGGCTAAGTAATACAGGCCATTAAAAAACCGATCTATTAAAGATCGGTTTTTTAGCTTTAGAAACTATTCAGTTACGACTAATACCGGTAAATGAATTTCTCCTAAAAGGGCTTGAGTCACACTTCCTAAGAAGAACTTTTTAAACCCTTTTCGCCCATGTGAGCCAATCACTAATAAATCTGCTTTTAGCTCATTAGCTGCTTTAATAATTTCTGTGTGGATTGTTTGACCCTCAACAATTTTTGTTTCAACAGAAATTCCATGTTGGCTAAATTGTTCTTTAGCTTGGTCTAAAATGCTCTGAATCGATGCTCTAGCTTTATTAAAATAATCCTGTGCTAATTCTGTACTATCAATGAATTCTACAGAAATGAAAGGATCTATGGTAAGTGCATATACTAGAGTCACTTTACTGCCAAAGGCCTTAGCAATTGCTGTTGCATGATTAACGGCAATAAGTGAAGTAGGAGAACCATCGACTGGAACCAAGATATGGTGATAACTCATATATTGCTCCTTATTGTCTTGTGACAATGTATGGTGCGGGAACACCGAAATTATTATCTTTATGCTTATATTATGAACAGTTTTTTTAAAATTATTGTTTATTTTTAGTATGAATAAAAACTAAAAGGTTTATTAAACATCTTATTTTCAAAGATTGTAATGACTTTCTAAGTAAGGCTGATTTTGTTTAAGTATGGAAATAACCTGAGCAGCATCTATAGCAGATTCAAACAAGAACCCTTGGCCTATGCTGTAACCAAATTGTCGAAGTAGTTCTTCTTGTTCAGGAGTTTCAATTCCTTCGGCGATAAGCCCAAGTGATAAATTTGGAGCGAGTAAACCAATTGCTTGGACAATTGCATAGATTGATGGGTCATGTTGCATCTTTTGGATAAAGCTACAATCTACTTTTAAACTGTCAATTGGGTAATCGCGAATATGGGTTAGCGATGAGAAACCAGTCCCAAAATCGTCAAGTGCAATACGTACCCCATGCTGTTTTAATTTATTAAGTGCACGGATCACATATTCCGAGCCTCGGTCGCCTAGCATGTGCTCAGTGACTTCCACTTCAATATAGTGCGTCGGAATTTGAAATTGATTAATCTTTTTCAAAAGTCTCTCAGCATAATTATCTCTTAAGAACTCAACTGGTGCAGCATTTAGTGAAACAGGGAGAGGGGTAATACCAAGAGTTATCCATTTGGCGATGTCACGTAGAACTTGGTGTTGCATCGTTTCACCGATCTTACTCGCTAAATTATAATCTTTAAACGCTTCCGCAATTTGTGCAGGGTAGCCTCTTTGAGCTGAGGTTGTATGCCATCTTAATAAAGCTTCAAATCCCACTACACGATGGGTATTTAGGTCTACTTTAGGTTGATAATAGGGTTGGATGGTATGATGGCGAATCAGCTGACGAGCTAAATTAAGCTGAGAAGCGACTGTTTCGGTCATTTGCATCATGCATGGATCATACATGCGAATACCCCCACGACCACGCGCTTTTAGATCATGCAATGCCATATCGGCACAACTAAGCAAACCTGACTGGTCTATGGCATCTTGCGGATAAATTGCGCAGCCAATGCTCATCCCACCATTTAAGACATTTCCTAAATAGGTAATCGGCTGATTTAACTGTTGAAGTAAAATGGCTGCTAACTCTCGGACATCATTTTCAGAATTGAGATTATTAATAATAACCGCAAATTCGTCTCCGCCTAACCGCGCAACAAAGCACTTTTCATCATCTACACAATGACTAAAGCGTTTAGAGAGAACTTTTAATAGATGATCGCCTGCGCTATGCCCTAAAGTATCATTAATATGTTTAAAGTGGTCGAGGTCAATTAAAAGTAACCCTACACTTGTTTGAGTGTCTTTTGAATATGAGAGAGTACGCTTAAGTTGAAATTTAAATGAACGCCGATTATATAATCCGGTCAGTTCATCTCTCTCACTCATATTCCTAAGCTGGTTTTCTGCCAAATGTTGTTGAGTAACATTACGTGAGACACAAAGGATTTGTCCAATTTCACCATTTTCCCGATGAATCGGGGTAAGCATATTATCCCAATACTCAGGATCCTGATCTGGCAAACAGCTCATTCCTGCAAATCTAGCAACTTTACCTTGAAGAGCTTTTTTCAAAGCGACTCGACCGCGTTTACGAATGTGCGGTGGTAATAGTTCGAGCCATTTCATTCCAAATTCTGTTTCATCAACAGGTACACCTAAAGCGAGGCATCCTGATTTGTTCATGTGAGAAAGTGTGCCGTCTACGTTCAGAACTTTAATACAATCTACACTGATATCTAACATCTGATTTTGTATTTCAATGTTCTTTTGCAAGTTTTGTTGTTCTTGAATATCGTGATCTATATCTAAAAAGCTAACATACCATTCGCTAGTTTGTGAGGAGCTGCGATACTTAGATGCTTGAATCGATAGTTTGCACCATCTATATTGATTTCCAGCTCGTAAAAGTCGACATTTTAATTCGATTCTTTTTTGTAGGCGAATTGCTTCGAGCCATCTGTTTTTGACTTCATCTAAATCGGCAGGATAAACAAAATCTAGCCATTGCGCTGGCAATGGAGAAAAAGTATCCAACCAATATTCTGTACACTCTATATTGCAATATAATATCAAGCCATTTTCATCACTCACCCAAGTTGGGAGTGGAATTTGCTCAACAATAAAATGCTTTTGGGTGTTGTTCGACATTGAAGTCATAACATGCCTAGAAAGATTGTGTTGATTAATCTATTTATTAGCCATTATTGTAATCTTTCTGTAGTAAGCAAAACAGCAAATAATAAATTTTATGTGTATTTTTTTTGAACTAAAATTGAGTTATTAAAACTAATATATACTAAAGATTTAATTTATGTTTTTGTTATTTATTAATTTTTATTTATCTTTCTTTAAAAAAATATTTATGCTTATTTTTGTAAAAAACTTATTAAAACAGCAGCTTATAATTATGCATATATATTTGTCATATTAAAAATAAAACTAAGAAAGTAGAAGGAGTAAAGATAAAAAATAAAGAATTTGATAAATCAAATTTTATTCATAATATAAACAAAGAAGCTCTCAAAAGAGGTTAATTAAATACAATAATCGCTATTAAGTTTACAAAAGTAATATAAAATAATAGCTTGTATTATCGTAAAATTCTTTTTGTCAAAAAGGATATATATTTCCTTTTTGTACATTTTATAGCCTACATTTTCCCCAAGATGTAGGTTTTTTTTATGCATAATTTTTATAAATTTTAATTATAAAAATAAAAAAAGCCAAAATGGCTTTTTATACAGTTTCTGGCTTGTTCAACTGTTGTTGTATGTACAGATTCATATAGTACTGTTCGATATAATCATCAGCATAGTTGTTTGCTAAGGTTTTTGTTGCCACTTGCTCATGTTTTAAATAGCAGTTTGATTCAAGGTCTTTTTCAAGTACCCACCAGCTACGGTTAATACGACGTACCTGAAATTTGTCACTTTTGTATTTTCTTTTAGCCATTTTCCGAAATTTGCTATTCAGTTATTGAAAGAGAATTTCTACTGGAGTTAAGAGCTCAAGTCAACAGATGGAAGGTTAATTGATTATTTTATGTGGGATGCCATTTCTCTCAATATTAAAGTAGAGACATTAAAATAGTTAAGCTCTCATAATGAGAGCTTAACTATTGGGTGTAAATAGATTCTTATTTCATCTTAGCGAGAAAGGTTCTTTAAAAGTAATTTTAAACTTTCCATCATTTTTTCTAACTGTAAGGGAGTAATACCTTCAAAAGACTGCTCAAGTACTACACTTGTAAGATCATTGATCTTGTTGATCATTTCAGTCCCTTTTTCTGTAAGTACTACACGAGTGATACGACCATCAGTTTGGCAAGAGTAAGTTTCAACCAAACCTTCATCTTTCAAACGATAAACAATTTTTGTGGTAGTCGACATTTTTGAAATAATCATATCTGAAAGTTCAGAAACACTCGCATGGGGCTTGCTGCTTAAAGCCAACATGATGCGTCGACGTGAGTTATCTAAACCATATTTTTTTAAAGCATTATCAATGTTTTGTACATATTGAGCATGTACCTGAGTAATCCAATAATATGGAAAATCTTCAAGAGTAAAAGATTCTGTTGTAGGTAAAAAACGCGCATACTTCTTTGTCATTGACTTTTCCCCATACCTTGGTGGATCGCATTCCTGGTGAACTATCTTTAATAGTTGAAAAATATAGTTTCATCAAGCAAGTTATAGCAGGACTTTACTTGATGAGCAAAAGTTATATAGCTTCATTTAACAATGACATGGTTTAATTGTCTTTATCTTTATAAAGCGTTCCTACAACTTTGCGAACTTTAAATACTCTTCAGCTATAATCAAAGACTATTAAAGGTAAAACTGCTTAACAGGGCTGTACCTAAAACTCTTTGAGTGGATATGTAAGATTGCATCTAAGCTTGCTTGATCGTTAATTGAACGATATTGCTTGCAAGGGCATCGTAGAAAAAAAATTATGATTTGAACGTGGCATTGAACGAGAAAGTTTTTGTCTCTAAAGTCATAACTATGAAAAATTAAGATATTTAAATAAAAAATATTTATTTTTATCAATCACTTGTATTGTTTTGATGTTGCCGAAATTTACCATACATTTAACATGAAACATCTATTATTTAGTAAAATAAAATTAGATTTCTATATTAAATAATTGATTTTTATTAATAAATTTCAAATATTATTTGAAATCATAAGCTTTTGAAATAGAGGTGTTTTTGTCTATAAATTATAATTTTAATAAATTTTATCCATTAAATCTCAAAAGAGCCAATCTAACCGTAATACTCGCAGAAGAAGTGCCCACAAAGATTATGGCAAGAGCTATTCAGATTAAATGATTTAAGTCTCAGAGAAAGAGAATTAAATATTAAAAACTCTCAGTTTAAATTTTTATGAGATCAGGCACATATAATTTATAAAAAAGGGAGAATTTATATTCTCCCTTTTTAATTATGCAGTGGTCACAGCTTTTTCTTCTATTTTTTTCTTAACAATCGCATAGCTTATCCCTGTAACGATACTACCAGCAGCAATTGCAGCAAGATATAACCAAGCATGATTAATCGCATTGGGAATTAAAAGAACAAATACACCGCCGTGAGGAGTAACCAACTCACAATGGAATAGGGCAACGAGTGCTCCAGTCACAGCTCCACCTAAAATGCAAGTTGGAATAACACGCATTGGGTCTTTAGCTGCAAAGGGAATAGCACCTTCAGAAATAAAACATAAACCTAATACGAAAGCTGCTTTTCCGGCATCTTTCTCTCCAGTACTAAATTTATTCCTAGCAATGAAAGTTGCAATAGCCATACCAATAGCAGGGACCATGCCGCCTGCCATCGTGGCTGCCATAGGCATATAAGTATTTGTTGTCAGCAGTCCAACAGTAAAAGCGTAGGCTGCTTTATTGATTGGTCCACCTAAATCAATACACATCATGCTTGCTAATATAATTCCCATTAACACGGCATTTGTTGTACCCATGTTATTTAAGAAATCTTTCATTAGCTCAAAAATATGTGCTACTGGCTGTCCAACCACATAAAACATAATTAGACCAACAAATAATGTGCCTAATAACGGAATAATTAGAATGGGTTTAAGTGCTTCTAAACTAGTTGGAAGTTTAAGTTTTTTAGCGATAAATAGTGCGATATAGCCTGCAAGAAAACCTGAGACAATACCTCCTAAAAAACCTGCTTGTAACTGAGAAGCAAGTAAGCCGCCAATTAAACCAGGTGCGAGGCCAGGACGATCAGCAATCGAGTAGGCGATATAACCAGATAACATTGGAACCATAAGTATAAATGCAGCGGCACCAATTTGTTTTAATATAGCCGGTAAGCTGCCTGCTTGTTCAGCTGCATTAAGGCCAAAGCATAAAGACAGAGCAATTAAAAGACCTCCCGCCACCACCATAGGTAACATATAAGAGACACCTGTTAAGAGATGTTTATATACGCCAACTTTTTCGGTTTTATCTTTGTTTTCTGCAGATGTTTGTTGCTTACCTTGTTCTAAAACTTGCGCATTACTGATTGCCTCAGCAAAAGCTTTATCTGTTTGCTTTAGAGCAAAACCTGTACTACATCTATAAACACGCTTACCTACAAAACGGTCTGTATTAACTTCAATGTCAGTCGCAAGAATGACGATGTCCGCATCAGCAATAGTTTGAGGTGATAAAATATTTTTTGCGCCAACGGAACCTTGAGTTTCTACTTCAATGTCATAACCATGTTTTTCTGCGCCTTGCTGTAAAGCTTCGGCGGCCATAAAAGTATGCGCGACACCCGTAGGACACGCAGTGATCGCAACAAATTTTTTAGCTGTAGATGCTGATACGTTATTATCATTTTGCCAGTCTTGAGCAGATTTAAAATGATCTAAAGCAGTTTGAAAAGCTGAATCAGTATCACTTTTGATCTCTTCAATGTTAATGAAAGATAAAGGGTGTGTACCAAAAATATTAAGATTTTTCGGGCGTTGTCCAACAACGATAATTTGGTCAAAGCTTTCATTCACCTCGAATTCATCAAGCGAAATAATGCTGTTTTGATAACCCTGTTGAGACGCGACTTGTGCAAGCTTACGAGCTAAAATCAAAGCATTGACTTGCTGTTGCGGACTATTAATAACAAATAATAAACGTTTAGCAGTTGGCATCAGATTCACTCAATGAATTGATTGTTGTTTGGGCTTTTAATTGGTTTAGCTTTTCAGCATTAGGAATACGAAAGCCTATTTGTGTTACAGCGTGGCTTGCAATTGCTGTAGCAATTTTTAATGTTTCTTCGGCAGAGAAGCCACTTAATAAGCCATGAATCATCCCTGCTAAAAGAGAGTCACCCGCACCAACTGTACTTTTAACTATCACTTTAGGTGCTGTGGCATGAAGTGGGTGAGTGTCATGTAACCAGTTTACACCGTCTTCACCCATCGAAATAACGACATGTTCAATTTTAGCTAAGTTTGCAAAAAGTTTTTTTTGTTCAGCATAGGTTGTAGCAGGAAGCTGATAACTTTCTACTAACTCATCTGTATTTGGTTTAATCATCCAAGGTTGACATTCAATTGCAGCAACCAACGCTTTACCACTTGTATCAAGTGCAACATTTTTACCTTGCTCTTGAATAAGTTTAATAAGTTGTTGTAACTCATCAGCACTAAAACCTTGTGGTAGGCTTCCAGCAATAGCAACCACATCTACCTGAGGCAAAATCATCTCGATTTTTTGAAAGAGGTTTTTCTTATCTAGTTCAGATACGAAAAAACCTTTTCCATTTAAATCCGTCATACGTCCTGATTGTTCAGCAATTTTTATATTTTGGCGAGTTTCACCTTCAATATAAATAAATTCAGATTGAAATTGAGCTTCTTTAAAATGGTCATCGAAAATCTGTCTATTTGTTGCTCCTAGAAAACCAGAAACAACAACTTCATGCCCCAAATCTTTTAAAACTTGAGCAATATTTAAACCTTTGCCTGCCGCATGTATTTCAACAGATTCTTGGCGGTTTACTTCACCTATCTGTAACTCATTGAGTTGTATAGTCACATCAATTGCAGGATTTAAAGTAATTGTTAAAACTTTAGCCATTACCATTCCTAATCTTTACATTTCTTGTTCGGATAACTGACGTACAGCAGTAGCGCTATCACATTCAAGTGCACGCTTAGCAAGCACTTGAGCTTGGCTGTAGTTAAGTGTACGAATTTGTGCTTTAACCAAAGGAATACTATTTGGTGACATACTAAGCTCATCTACCCCTAAGCCCATTAGAATGGGCACAGCTTTTGGATCGGCTGCGAGTTCACCGCATATACCAACCCATTTGCCATACTTATGCGCAGCTTTTACAGTTTGATCAATCAATTGCAAAATACTTGGGTGTAGTCCATCAGCTTCAGCTGAAAGGATAGGGTGTCCACGGTCAATGGCTAATGTATATTGAGTTAAATCATTTGTTCCGATACTGAAAAAGTCCACTTCTTTCGCGAGAATAGGTGCAAGTAAAGCAGCAGAAGGAACTTCAATCATGATACCAACTTGTAAGTTGGTGCATGGATGTGCAGCTTTAACTTCATCAAGAATAGTTTTTGCAGCACGCCATTCTTCCACACGGCCAATCATTGGAAACATGATTCTTAGAGGGCGGTCATCTGCAGCTTTAAGCAAAGCAATAAGTTGTTGACGCAACAATTCAGGCTGTCTTAGCGTTAAACGGATACCTCTTAGACCTAAAAATGGATTTTCTTCTTCAGCAATTGGAAGGTAAGGAAGCGGTTTGTCACCACCTACATCTAGCGTACGTACTACGAGAGGGCGGCCCGCTAGAGCATCTAAAACAATACGATAATCTGCTTCTTGGGTAGCTTCACTCGGAGCGCTACTATGCGCCATAAAAACAAGCTCAGTCCTGAGTAGGCCAATTGCTTCAGCGCCATATTCAACCGCATGGGCTGTTGCTTGAACTTTTCCTAAATTGGCAGCAATTTCGATTTGATGTTGATCTAGAGTAATCGCAGGTTCTTGGCTGTGACGTTCAGCTTCTTCACGAATTTTTTTCTGAAGGTCTCGTTCTTGTTTTGCTTGTTCGATTTGTTGAGCATTGGGATTTAAGATAAAAGCTCCAGTATCTCCATTAATTAAAAGAGAACTTTTTTGCTCAATATCTAGTACTTGATCACCAGCCCCAACAATTGCAGGGATACCTAAAGCACGAGCAACAATAGCACTATGAGCGCTTGCACCACCTACAGCTGTCAAAATACCTGCTACACGATCTTTATTAAGTCGGGCTACATCACTTGGTCCCACGTCATACATGATCAATATATAAGGTTCTTTAGGTTCTTCGATGATGACCTCACCGCAGAGTTGAGCCAAAACGCGATCACCAATATCACGTAAGTCTGTAGCACGCTCAGCTAATAATCGATCTGGTAAAGCTGCTTGCTCTTTGGCTGCTGCTTCAATATGTTCATGCCAGGCAGCAGGAGCAGAAAGATTTAGGTTAATCTTTTGATAAACACCATTAATAAGATCTGGGTCATCAAGCATTTCCAAATGTGCTTGGAAGATTTGCTTAATTTCAGCCACTTCAGATTTTGCAATAACTTGGTGAATATTGTTTTTAACTGCGTGAAGTGCAATATCAAGTTTTTCTTTTTCTGCTTTGACACTTAAGCCCATGCGTTCATATTGGTAAACCTTAGGTTTAATTACATGTACAGGGCCAAAAGCTAAACCGCTTGAAGCAGCAATTCCTGTATTTGTGCTAAGTGGTTTTGAATGGCTTGGGATTTCACTAGATTGCTCTACTTTGATGTCTGAAGATTTTATAGGTTCAACTTCTTCACCTAAGCCTTGTTGTACTGCCAGAATAACTTTATCTAAAGCGTCAACTGCATCCGTTTCTGGTTCAGCAATGAAACGTAAAGTTTGGCCGCGTTTACAACCTAAAGCTAAGAGACGTGTCAAACTTTTAGCTGAAACAAAATTGCCTTCATCTACTGCGACTTGGATATCACCTTGAAAACTTTTTGTTAGGTTTACTAAATGAGTTGCTGGTCGAGCATGTAATCCATGTGCATTAGCGAGTACAACAGAACGGTGGGGCCAATCGGGAATAACATCTGCACCAATGATTTTAGCAATTTCATTTGGTGCTTGTGTTTGGTCTAATTGCGCAACTTGCTCTGGATTAAACAGAATATCAATCAGTCGATTAAATCTCTGGCTATCTAATTGTTCATTGGCAGCTATACAAACTAGCGTATTTAACTTTTTTTCACCTAGCTCTAAAGCATGGCGAGGCTTTACGATACTGATTGCTGGTTGTTGAACAAACTTACTACTTGAAATAGACCAGATCTGATCTTGTAGTTGAATAACTTGATCAGGGTCAAGTGAACTTAGAAAGCCGCACTTTACGAAATTGTGCTTTTTTAGAATCTGAGATGCTGACCAAAATAAATCTTCAATATCTTGAGATTCAATTTCAGTTTGAATTAAATTCTCATGCAAAGTTAAAGATAATGGTTGAGCTTGTAAGATTTCAATAATTTGTTCAGGTTGTTTAGCATTTTTTACCTGTTCACTTACATCATGCATTAAAGCTCGAGTTAATATTTGTAGAACTTGTAAATGTTCATCAGATTTTGCTGCAATAACAACAGCTAAATAAATTCTGTTTTCACCATCCCATATAATTCCTTCTGGAAAGTGAGCTAAACGGATACCTGTTTCTAGAATAAATTCGCGAGATTGGGGTGTACCGTGGGGAATAGCAATGCCTTGACCTAAATAGGTGGCACTTTGTTGTTCGCGATTAATGAGTCCTGTAATGTAGTCAGGTGTAACTAACCCATCTTTTACCAATATATCTACTAGACACTGTAATGCATGCTTTTTATCAACAGCATGTTGATTCATATGAATATGTCGAGGCTCTAGTGCTAGCATACTTATCCTTGAACAATTTCTTTGGTTTAGCTAAACAGAAAAAAAGAAGCTGTTAGTATTAAAAAAAGGTTAGTTTAACCGTTTTTAAACAACAGCTTCGTATAAATAACGATAGCAGAACTTTAAAGCTATATCGACGTATTTACGTAAATAATGCTTGTTTTTAATACAAAGGAATAGGTGATTAATATATTTTGTTTTCTTATGATAATTATTAGGTTAATAAACTAACTTTATAAAAGAAGTGGGTATTAATATTAAAAAAAACCTCTATACCGGATTACGGGTATAGAGGCAAAAGTAAAAGATCAATAGATTAGTGTTGGATTTCCTGTTCTAAAAGTGACCATAAGTTTTGATGTGATTTTTTAAACATTAGCATGTGCCCAATTGATTTATGCCCAAGTTTCATGGGATTTAGCTCTAGCATTTTTGTGGGCGCATTAGGATAAAGTTTTAATAAATCTTCAACGTTACGCTCGGTTGCAATTTCATCGTCACTTGCCCAAATTGAAGTAATAGGGCAGATAATTTCACTATGAAAATCATGATGGACTGTTTTACCTATAGCATTTTTCACATAGCCAGGATGGCTGCAAAATTCTCGCCACTGTTGGGCGACTTTTTTAGGTAAGTTTTCTCCCATTCCAATAAATTGAGTAGCACCATAACCTTTAAAAGCACTAGAAATTGGAAAGATGACATTGAACATTACCGGTGCTAAAAACTTGGTTTTACCTTTAAGACCTTTTACATGGCCAGTGGAACCTGCGACCGCGATAACTTTTGCTACTTTATGAAAATTAGGAACAATTCCTAATAGCTGCCCACCAGCACTGTGGCCAAGAAGGGTAACTTGTTCTGCTTTAGTTTTTTCTAATAACGTATCAATTGCACAAGGAATATCGAGAACTCCCCAATCATTAATACTTGCTGTACTTTGCTTCAAAGACCCGTGTAAAGAGCCTCCAATTCCACGGAAATCAAAGCTTAATACGTCATATCCTTGTTCGCTTAACCATGTAGCAAAAGAATGATAGAAGTTTTTAGTAATACCTGTTGCTGGACAGATCAATACGGGATTTGCTGATTTTGGGGATTGAGCTGGATAAAAATGTGCAGCAAGTTGATAACCATCTTTACAGGTCATCCAAAATGATTCAAAAGTGTTATCCATAATATTTCGTAGTGATTGGTTTATTGATGTCTTTAATTTACACGAGTTCTGAAATGAAACTTGGTTAAAATGTGACTATAAAGTCAATATTTATGTTATATAGCTCATTAAATTTGAATAAAACAAATAATTGGAAAAAATATGGATTTACCGAAAGCTGTACAGCTCGCAATTGTATTTAGTGGCATATTTTTATGGATAGGGATGTTGACTGGGGTATGGAAATATTGGCAAATACGCCGTTCAGAATTAAGTCGTGCTCATTATTATGTGGATATCGCTCATCGAAGTAGTTTGTTATATGCAGCTGCTAGCCTAATTTTAGCTGTATTAAGCTATTTTACTGTTTTAAATGAAAATATTACTTTATGGTGTGTATTCGCAAATATTCTATTTTTTAGTTTTTCAATTCTGGTTTATATCATACATGGCTATTTACAGGACACAACAAATCAATTCAAACGTCCTCACAAGCTAGGTCGTTTTAGCTTACCTTCATGGATGATGACTTTAATGATGGTGGGATTAATTTTGACTGAATTAGTAGCTACAGCTATTTTAGTTATCGGAACAATTTTTTTATTTTTGGATGTATAAAAATGGATGATTGCTCATCCATTTTTTAAGTATTCGAGTTTTGTTGACTAAGACGTCTTTTAGCTAGTTTTCGCATCTTATGGTCGACAAAGGCCCACACACAAAATATGAAAGAAACAACCATCGCATACATAAAGTATTCGGGTTTCAGATTTCCTTTAATCATACCTTGAAACAGTAAAGTCAGCATAAGAGCAAGCGGTGTTACTCCATAAACAACTGAATCTTTGCTGTTCAGAGTGTTAATGAAGACTTGTTTGTTGAAATGTAATGATAACATCTCCATCCCTCCTTGTGGTTGCGCTAAAACCGAATGTTTTAGTCAAGAATAAGTTTAATGTTGTACTTCTATTTTTAATTCAATTCAATAGTGAATAGAAAATTTTTTGAACAGTTTTATAAAAAACTCTATGTTTATAAATGGTTAAGGTATTAAAAAAGTAAATATTAAATATTTTTGTATAAAATACTTAATATTTTAGAAAAGAGAAAATATTTTAATGAAAAGTGTAATAATTTCTCTTTTCTATCATTTCAGGTTAGCTGTTTTGTTTTTTTAAAAATATATCAATCGCATGTTGAGCAATTTCTGCATCTTCAAAAGATTGGACACCAGAAACGCCAATGGCCCCTAAAATTTGTCCATCATAAATAATGGGTTTTCCACCTTCTAACATTCCTTGAGCACTAGGCATACTTAAAAAACCTAAGCGTCCACTTTGCAGAAGTTCTTCGTAAAATTTTGAAGGTCTACCTGATATTGAAGAGCATTTTGCTTTTTCTAAACATAAATGTGAGGATAAAGGTGAAGCACCATCTAAACGCTTCATCAACAGTAGAGAACTTGTTTCATCAACAATAGCGATACTGACTTTAAAGTTGTGTTCAATTGCATATTTTTGAGCTTCTTCCATTAAAAACTCTGCATCTGCTTGTGTTAGGTAATATTTACTTTTCATTGTTGCTCTTCTTTCCTAGTAAGCTAAAAATTATTTTAGTGTAATTTTACAGTAAAAACTGATTATATCTATAGTTGATTTGTCGTTGAAAGTAGTGTGGAAATAAAATGCCGGTTGGGTAAACTCAGCATTTTATTCAATATATAAAATCATGTTTGGGTAAAACTCGATTTCAAAAAAGACACTAGATTAAATGTTTTTAAATTTAACTTTGTCGATAATTACGGTAATTGCTAGAATAACTAAAGATGGGATCAACCAAGCTAAGTTTTGTTCATTTAAAGGTAAATGTTGAAGAAAATTAGGTAAATAATCACCAAAACCAGCAACTTTAATACCGTCAATAATACCGAAAATTAAAGCAATACTTGTTACTGAACCGACAATAAAAGAGGGTTTGTGCCAAAATTTCCAAAAGAAGCTCAGCATAATCACAACAATGGCTGGTGGATAAATTGCACTTAAAACAGGTACTGATACGGCAATAAGTTTGGTTAATCCAAGATTAGAAATAATGAAAGAGAAACCAACTAAAATGAATACTAAAAGTTTGTAAGGTAATTTAGTTAACTGAGCAAAATACTCACCGCAAGCACAAGTTAAGCCAATCGCTGTCACCATACATGCTAAGAAAATGAGGCCAGTTAAGAATAATGAACCCATATTGCCAAAAGCATGTTGAACATATGCATGTAAAATTACTGCACCATTTGCTGCATTTGGTGCTACTTCATGACTACCTACACCTAATTTGAATAAGCTTAAATAGACTAAAGTAAGACCTGCACCAGAAATAAGACTGGCAATAATCGCATACTTAGTGACTAATTTTTTATCGGTAACACCACGCGAATAAATCGCTTGAATAATTACGATACCGAATACTAATGCGCCTAAAGTATCCATAGTGAGATAACCGTTTACGAAACCTTCCGAAACTGGAGATTCAACGTAATGGTTGATTGGAGCAGGGACGTAACCCGCTGGGATCATAACTGCTGCAATACCTAAAATTGCTAAAGCAATAATTTTTAGGGGAGCAAGCACATGACCAACAGTATCTAATAACTTGTTTGGATAAAGTGAAACTACAGTTACAAATGAAAAATAAATTGCGCTGTAAATTAAAAGGCTACTACTTGATGTTCCAAAATAAGATGAAAAACCAATTTCATAAGAAACAGTAGCTGTACGTGGAGTAGCAAATAAAGGGCCTACTGATAAATAACAAACAACGGTTAAAATCAGACTTGCTACTCGGCCGAGAGGAGAGCTAATAATTTCAATGGAACCCTGCATACGAGAGAGTGCCATGATGGTAATTACGGGTAGACCAACTGCAGTAATCAAAAAGCCTATAGCGGCTAGCCATACATGATCACCGGCTTGTTGAGCGACAATGGGAGGAAAGATAATATTGCCAGCCCCAATAAAAAGAGCAAAGGTCATAAAACCTAGGGCAATAATATCTCCAGTACGAAGATGTTGCATAAATTAAAATTAATAAAAAAGAAGGAATTTTAGAGCAAAAGAGATCATGATCAAGCGGTATTTTATGTGAAAAAGATTTTTTTCAGAGCATAAAAACCTTTAATAGATATTAAAAATATCAACTGGTTAAGGTATGTATTTGAAAAACCATTGAAAGAAATTAGGAAATCATTTTTTGTCTCTGACTTTTTAAAGAAATTATGCAAAAATAAAAGTATGAATTTCTATTATGAATGTTGAATATTTGGGCATTTAATGCTTCCAGCCTATCCTATATCCGTTCTAGAATATTCTAAATTAACTTACATTTTTGTAGGCGTGGTAAAAGCAGTGCCTACGAGGATAAAACTGAATGAGAGCTTCTACTGTTACAATAAAAACTGAACAAGATCTGGAAAAGTTAAGAATTTCTGGACGCTTGGCTGCACAAGTTTTAGAAATGATAGGGGCATATATTAAACCGGGTGTATCTACTGAATATTTAGATAACCTGTGTAATGACTATATTGTAAATACTTTAAAAGTTATTCCTGCGAATGTGGGATATCATGGTTTTACTAAAACAATATGTACATCAGTAAATGAAGTAGTTTGCCATGGAATTCCGTCACCGAATAAGATTTTAAAAGATGGTGATATTATTAATATTGATGTCGCAATTATTAAAGATGGCTATTTTGGTGATACGAGCCGCATGTATTTTGTAGGTGATGTAAACCCGCAAGCAAAAAAACTTGTTGATACAACTTATGAAGCGATGGTTGCTGGGATTCATGCTGTTAAGCCAGCAGCTACACTAGGCGATATTGGTTATGCTATTCAGTCAGTTGCTCATCGAGAAGGGTATAGCATTGTTCGAGAATATTGTGGTCATGGGATTGGTAAGGTTTATCATGAACAACCTAATGTTTTACATTATGGACAGCGCGGCCAAGGCTTAGTATTAAAAAAAGGTATGGTCTTTACGATTGAACCGATGATTAATGCGGGTAGACCACAGGTTAAAGAATTAAATGACGGATGGACAGTTATTACTCAAGATCTTTCGTTATCTGCGCAATGGGAACATATGGTTGCTGTAACTGACACTGGCTTTGAACTCTTAACACCTTGGCCTGAAGGTGTAGGAAACTATCCTGTAATTTAAAAATAAAAAAAGTTCGATAATTATCGAACTTTTTTTAAATTCATTTTAATGCTCAGAAAGATGTTCTACCAAATAATCAATAAATACTCGTACAGCAGGTAATAACCCTCGGCGTGATGGATATACAGCATGTAATATACCGTGAGGAGCTTTCCATTCCGGTAAAATTTGTACAAGCTGTCCAGATTTTAGAAAATCTTCTGCTGCGCTCTCTGGTAGTAAAGCGATCCCACAGTTTTGACTCGCTAATTGCGCCAACATATGGATATTTGTACCCATTACGATAGGGCTGACTTTGATTTTCTTTTGCTGATTGTCTGGACCATGCAAAAGGAATTGTTGATCAAGATGCTCTTCAGACAAACTTAAAATGCGATGCTCACTAAGTTGTTCTGGATTTTTTATATCTCCAAATTCATTTAGATATGCTTGACTTGCAAATAGACTCTGTTCAATAAGTGCAAACTGTCTAAGAACTAAACTTGGATCATCATCTAGTTTTGAGCGAACACGTAAAGCAATATCAATTCCTTCATTAATGACATCTACTCGACGATTGCTGACCATAAGTTGCAAACGAATTTCTGGATATTTTTTTAAGAAAGCAGGCAAAATTTTAGGCAGTTGATTTTGAGCAATATCAACAGGAACACTAACCTTTACAACACCTCTAGGTTGAATGCTTAAATGATCAACCAAATCATGAGCAGCCTGTGCAGCATTCATCATGACTTGAGCATGTCTATAAATATCCATCCCAATATCTGTAACAGCAAAATGACGAGAGCTGCGTTGAATCAGGCGAACGCCTAAGTTTTCTTCTAGGCTATATACGCGACGACTTAGTTTTGATTTTGGTATATCCGTTACACGCTCAGCAGCACTAAAACCACCATGCTCAACGACGAGAGCAAAACAATAAAAATCATCAAGATCAGTGAGCATTAAAATATCCTATTTCTGCAACAACCATGATTTTACATTATTATTTTTGCAACGATAATTCTTAAACTAAATTTTTTGTAATTAAAACATATACTAAGATATTTCCTTCAACTGAGAATTTGAAATTATGTTGTCATTACAATGTAATTTTATTGTGTGTTTTTTGATGAGTGGTTCTAGCCTTTTCTAGAACTTTCAATTAATTTCTTTTACACTACAATTTTCTATTCTTTTCAAATCTAATGCACTATCAATTAATTGAACTTAACGATGCTTCTGCGAATATTGAATGTCCATTTTGCAAACAAGCAATAATTGACTGGGCGCAAGAACAATATATTCAGCCATGTGAGCATACTTTATTTATTGCTATGGATTTGGGGTTTGAATTTATTGCTGATCGATTTGAAGAGTGTATGGATCAAAATGTGGATGAGTTGCACGAAGATCCGAATATGAATATTTTTGAAGCTCTCACGACAACAACATATGAAAATCTAATTATTTTAAAATCTGATTTAGGTGTGGAAAATTTATTTCGCTATGTCGGGGTAAGTGATCGTTAAAATTGAGAGTATAAAAAAGCCAATCTATTGATTGGCTTTTTTATTATTTACGCTTCTGGCGCTGCACTGTATTGTTCAACTAATGGTTTTAATTCGCCATTTTGGAACATTTCAAGCATGATATCGCTACCGCCAATAAGTTCGCCATTTACCCAAAGTTGCGGGAAAGTAGGCCAGTTCGCAATTTTTGGTAATGTTGCACGAATATCAGGGTTTTCCAAAATATTTACATATGCAAATGGACGACCAATTTGACTGAGCGCTTCTACAGCACGTGCAGAGAAACCACATTGTGGAAACTGTGGTGTGCCTTTCATGTAAAGTAAAACGGGATGCTTCGCAATTTGATCGCGGATTAACGCTTCAGTATCACGTGCTTGTTCAGTCATAAAGAGATCCTCAACTAATCTAGCAGCATTATAGGGGGTGTTTACATCGCTTTGCAAACCACCTGATTACTTAAAGTTGCATTGAATATTCAATATTTTATTGTATAAACCGAAGCGATAGCAAAAAGCGGACGAAATTTTAGATAAATGAGTGATGAGACTTTTCATCAGAGCCAGTTTTTGCTTATATAAACCCTTCTTAAAACCTCATACAGACAGAGTTCGTTATGAATGATATTACCCTAGCTCCAATACAACCTGATCAACCATCACATTTAATGGCTACTTATGGTCGCCAAGCGATCAGTTTTGTACGAGGCCGAGGGGCATATCTATATACCGAAGATGGCACAGAGTATTTAGATGCTTTAACCGGTATTGCTGTATGTGGTTTAGGTCATGCGCATCCAGTCATTGCAGAAGCAATTGCTGAACAAGCTGCAACACTTGTGCATACGAGTAACTTATTTGAGATTCCTTGGCAAACGGCAGCTGCTCAGAAGCTTGCTGAAGTTTCAGGGATGGAAGAGATCTTCTTTTCAAACAGTGGTGCGGAGTCAAATGAAGGCGCCATTAAAATTGCTCGTAAATTTGGTACTCAACAAGGTGTAAGCTCCCCAAAGATAATTGTGGCAGAGCAATCATTTCATGGTCGTACCTTAGCAACACTTTCAGCTACTGGTAATAAGAAAGTACAAGATGGTTTTGCTCCTTTAACCAATGATTTTATTCGTGTGCCATTTGGTGATGTAGAAGCAATTCAAGAAGCTGCTTTGCAGCACCCAGATATTGTTGCGATTTTGATTGAACCTATTCAAGGTGAGGGTGGTATTAATACAGCGCCTCAAGGCTTTAGCTATCTTGAAGAAGTCCGCACCATATGTAATCAACATAACTGGCTAATGATGCTAGATGAAATTCAAACAGGTAACGGCCGTACCGGTAAGTATTTTGCTTATCAGCATACAAACATTGTGCCCGATGTTCTTACCACTGCGAAAGGCCTTGGAAATGGCTTTCCAGTAGGCGCTGTAATGACCCAAGGTAAAGCTGTTGGCTTATTAGGACCTGGTAGCCATGGGTCTACTTATGGTGGCACAGTGCTAGGTTCTCGTGTGGTTTATACAGTAATTGATACAATCCAAAAAGAGAATGCTGTAGAAAACGCGGCAGTTGTTGGTGGTTATATTGTTGATCAATTACGTGCGCAATTGGCACATAAAAATGTGCAAGTACGTGGCTTTGGTATGATGATTGGTATTCAATTGCCTAAAGACTGTGCTGAGCTCGTTGCAATTGCTCGTGATCAACATAAGCTTATTATTAATGTTACAGCTGGTTCAGTAGTGCGTTTGTTGCCACCAATTAACATGACTCAAGCACAGGCTGATGACTTGCTAGAGCGTTTAGTTGCTTTAATTAATAACTATCTTTAAATTTTATATCAATAAAAAATGGGCATATAAATGCCCATTTTTTTATATGAAATAATTAACCAGAGATGTACTGTTTTAATTGTTCAATGAGATTTTTCTGGTCTTCCATTGCAGCTTTTACCAAGTCACCAATAGAGATAAAACCAACTAATTTTTCATTGTCTAGTACAGGCAAGTGACGTAAATGACGATCTGTCATAAGCTGCAAACATTCTTCAACCGTGTTATTTAAGCTTACCGTAAGTACTTTGGATGTCATAATTTCAGCGACTGTAGTGCTATATGATGAACGTTCCATAAGCGTTACTTTTCGCGTGTAGTCACGTTCAGACAAAATTCCGACAACTTTTTCACCCTCAGCTACGACGAGCGCACCAATTCCTTTATCCGCCATAATCTTAATTGCTTCAAGGACAGTGGCTTCTGGAGAAATTGTAAAAATATCTTGCTCTGCTTTGTTCTTGATTACTTGTGCAACGATTGTCATTTCTTCTGTCCTGTGTTTTATCATTTTGTTTTAAATTAGCTTGATTTTATAAAAATGCAAAGACTGGATAGTCATTCAAATACAAGTTTTACATTCAAACGTTCAAAAAGCATTCTAATAGAGATTAAGAATCTAAAGAAAAGTTTACGCTCCTTGCCAATTCGGATGTTTGAAAAAGAAATGTTGCATTTGTTGAGTAGATAACTTTAATTTTCTATGAGATGAATTAAACAAAGCAGGAGTGACGTTGAGTCGAGTTAAAGTTGGTAGTAAAGACTCATGGAAATCTTTAGGTGTAATTCTTCTTGGCTTGTAATGTGGCCAATGCTCTTTTGCGTAGCGATGTGCCTGCAAACCATTAAGCCAAAAAGGAAAAATAAAGTCTTCCTGATCTGATTTAATTGCCCATCCTTGATGAAATAATCCCCAAAGAACCCCGCAATACATCATGGTTCTTAAAATATAAATCTTAATCATCAAGTCTCTTGAAACCGGTTGTAGATTACTTAAACTTTTCATTGTGAATTTTAAAGGTTCTAACTTGTCTTGCTTATTATAAAAAAATCAGATGACATTTCAGTTTAAACAGGTATCAAATCGTAAACAAATATTCCAGCTGTGAAATTCATATCCTTTACTTAAAGTGGCTAAAGCTTTAGATAAATTGCTAGTTTTACTTATTTACAGACGTAAAAAAACGCCACCTAAGTGACGTTTCTTTATGCTTGCATTGTGGCTAACTTTTGCCAATATTGTGCTTTAAGTGAGTCACGTTCAACACGGAAACCTTGATAATACAATTCAGCTAAAAACAGAGCAGCTTTACCGTGCCCAGCGCGAGCAACTTCTTCTAACTGTGCAACTGCATCCTGAAAATTCATTTGAGAGTGAATTGTGTTTACTGCAGTTGCGTACACATGTTCTAAATCATGATGAGAGATACGTTGAATCATAGAAAACTCCTTATTGTAATTATGATTACTTTTTCTAAAGGCCACTGCCTTTAAATTAATTTAACTTAGAATTATTAAACTAATATTACAAATTAATGGATTTGTCAACTATTGGTGCATACCAGTTAATTCACTATTAGGATACATGATTAAACATTATTCACAAATAATTTTGAGTAAAATCAATATGAGAATAAAAGACAAGGAGAATAAAATATGACAAATACTATTGATGGCTTTGTTTTTGATACTCCACCTAGAGAGGAACAAATCATAGAACTAGCCCATTATCATCGTAAGCTATTAGACGAAGCGATCTTTCATCAAGAGATCCATTTAGGGGATTATTGTCTTGCTCAGCGCAAAAGGGTATTTGACTTTGCACGGCATTTGGAACCTGCACAAAAAAACTGGTTTTATCAAGTTTATGATGGTGAACTAAGAAAAATTGCCGACGAAGATGAATTGCATCCAGCCGATGCTGAAGAAGGGTTAAGTATTTTTGCGATGTTTTTAGTCTTGGTGATTATTGCAGCAATTTTATACTTTTCCGTCATTCGTTCACTAATAAGCTAAGTATTATTATCCAGTAAGGTACGATTCTTGGCCTTACTGGATGTTTGATCTTGTGCTTATGAGTATTGAACCCTACACTACACTAATTCGAGGTAGGTCATGCTCATATTCAAACAAAATTTTCTTAAATTAAAGTCTGAGTTAAAAGTTGATCAATGTTTTAACCTATTTGTGGTTATTGTCATTGGCTGTATTTTTGTGCTGTCATATTTAGCATTACTTCGGCCTATTAGTCCGGAACAATATCAACGAATTATACAACTCTCTCATCAAGCTACTTATCCTAAAACTCAGGATATGGCTGAGCTGCTAATAGCTCAATCAGAAATTCATAGAGCAGAGTATTTAAAGTTAATGCATGCATATCAATTTGAAGGTGCTCATATTAGACAATATCCAGCACTTGCTCAGGAAGATACTCAGTAAATGGGTTAATCAGGCTAAATCTTGGTTTCCAAAGCTTTTTGAGCACTATTGTGGCAGGCAAAATTTAGAATTTATGCTAAACTTTATCTTTTTAAACGCGCTGCTTTTCAAGGAATCCGCATGGAGCAACAATCGAATATGCAAAATAAATTCTTGATAGATGCTGAGATCGGTGATGACGATGTCACATTACCTAATTTACCTGCTATCGATGTTCCCATCGTTGAATCTCCTGCTAAATCACAAGAAAATACTGAAGTAGCCAAAGACGAAGTAGCTTCTACAGAAACAGCGGCTGAACAACCAAAAACTGGTTTTTTTGGCCGGATGAAAGAAGGCTTAACCAAAACTCGTCGTAATTTCGCTGATGGTATGGTCAATATCTTGATTGGTGGAAAGGAAATTGACGATGAGTTACTTGAAGAAGTCGAAGAGCAATTATTGGTTGCAGACATTGGTGTTGAAGCAACTAAAACCATCATTACCAATTTAACAGAGCGTACAGCTCGTGGTGATTTGATCTATTCTCACTCTTTATATAAAGCGTTACAAGAAGAGTTGGTTGCTTTGTTGGCTCCACGTGTTAAGCCATTACATATTGACCCTAATAAATCACCTTATGTGATTTTGATGGTTGGGGTAAATGGAGTAGGTAAAACTACAACTATTGGTAAATTGGCTAAACGTTTACAAGGTGAAGGTAAAAAAGTGATGTTGGCTGCTGGTGATACATTCCGCGCCGCAGCAACTGAGCAATTACAGATCTGGGGTGAACGTAACGATATCTCTGTAGTAGCGCAAGGTCATGGAGCTGATAGTGCTTCTGTTATTTTTGATGCCTTTGAAAGTGCTCGTGCTAAAGGAATTGACGTATTAATTGCGGATACGGCAGGGCGTTTACATAATAAGAGTAACTTGATGGAAGAACTCAAAAAAGTTAAACGTGTTATGCAGAAAATTGATGCAACTGCACCTCATGAAATTATGTTGGTGGTAGATGCAGGAACAGGTCAAAACGCGATTAACCAAGTACAAGAGTTTGATCAAGCTGTAGGTTTAACGGGTATTACCATTACCAAGTTGGATGGAACAGCTAAAGGTGGTGTACTCTTTAACATTGCGAGCCGCACCCATGTGCCAATTCGTTTTATTGGTGTAGGTGAAAAAATTGATGATTTAAGACCATTCTCGGCTAAATCTTTTGTTGCTGCGCTGTTTGAAACTGATAAGTAAATTGCTTGATAACCCTAAAAAGCTTCACTAAATCGTGAAGCTTTTTTTATATGTATATCTTTTATTATTGTTGCGAAAATAAAACGAACTGTCATATTTTTAATGCTGATTATGAAAAATGACTTTAATACACTGTACTCATTCCCAAACAACGACCCTTGGTCAAATCAATAGGTAGGAAATAACAAAATGTCTACTTTCTTAGATAAAATTAAAAACCGTCGTACAATTTATGCAATTGGTAAAAACGTTGCATTAGATCACACTAAAATTGAAGAAACTATCCGTGAAGCAGTTAAACATAGTCCTTCAGCTTTTAACTCACAATCTTCACGTGTAGTGACACTATACGGTGAATCTCATGCTAAATTCTGGAATTTAGTTCGTGAAGCTTTGCGTAAAATTGTTCCTGCAGAAGCTTTTGCTGGTACAAATGCAAAAATTGATAGCTTTGTAGCTGGTGTTGGTACGGTTTTATTTTATGAAGACCAAGCTGTTGTTAAAAGCTTACAAGAGCAATTCGAACTATATGCAGACAATTTCCCTGTATGGTCTGAACACTCAAGTGCAATTGCTCAATTTGCAACTTGGACTGCGCTTTCAGAGCTTGGTTTAGGTGCATCTTTACAGCACTATAACCCAATTGTCGATGCAGACGCAGCTGAAGCATTTGATGTTCCTGCAACTTGGAAATTACGTGCTCAATTAGTATTTGGTTCGGTTGAAGCACCAGCAGGTGAAAAAGCATTTATTAATGATGCTGATCGTTTCAAAACTTTCAATTAATTTAATTGAAATTAAAAAAAGCATCTATTTTAGGTGCTTTTTTTATGTTTTTAGAATGAAGAGGAAGAATACATAAAACGAAAATTTATGAAATTCAAATGCATATTTCAAAATAATAAATCAAGAAATTAGTCGATAACTGCTTTGTCATAAAATAGTCACAATCATATTGCATATTGCTCATGATTTAATAGCTTATCAAACACAGAGAAAGAGACAGATGACTTTAAGATTAGGTGTTGCTGCAATTGGTTTATTACTCAGCGGTTCGGTATTTTCAGCAGTTACAATTACAGCACCAGAGGAAATTGTAATCCTTGCGGTGAATGGTCAGGAAGTCAACTCTGGGTTATTTCGTTCATCTAAAAATAATTATAAAGTCGATGCTGGTGAAACAAGCTTAAGTGTGCGCTATCAAGAATACTTTGAACATTTAAGCGGGGAGCATGACATTGTTAAATCTGGAGTAGTCACAATTCAAACTCCAGTACTCAAAGATGGGCAAACTTATAAGCTTTCGATGGTAGATGCACCAAAGCAATTTGAACAAGCAAAGAAATATGCTGAGCAACCAACTGTGGCTTTGTACAGCGCAAATAATGAATTAATCGTACAACAAACTGGTGCAAACAATGAGGCAAAACCATGGTTTGCAACGGGTTTATTAGGAAAAGTCACTGACTTTACGACTAAATCATCTAAATCGCAGCCTGAGGCAGTGTATGCCTCTGCTAAACCTACTTCTGTTCAGGTGGCTGTACCAGCTCCAACATCTATGCCAGTAACGGGTGTAGCCCAAACGAATGATCAACGTTTAGTAGAAACTTGGCAAAAAGCTTCTAAAGCTGAGCGTCAAAAATTTATGGCATGGTTAGCTGAACAATCAAATTAATTTATTGCTATTTAAAATAAAGCCGATTTAATATCGGCTTTATTTTTAGAATTTTTATAAATAGCCTAAGTATATTTTATGAATAATTTAAATTTCCGCTCAGCTCAATTTCCTGATATTCCACAACTCGTAGTTTTAATTAATAAGTCCTATCGAGAACAACAAGATAGAAGTTGGACAACAGAACTTGATTGGGTAGAAGGACAGCGTATTACAGAGTTTCAATTAGAAGCACAACTACAACTTAGGAATTCAACATTATTGATAGCAGAAACTTCTGTTTCCAAGCTTATTGCTTGTATTGGGCTTACATTTGAAAATAATCAGGTTGAGATTGGAACATTTTGTACTGATCCTCAAGTTCAAAATATGAGAGTGGGTCGATCTGTTTTAGAATATGCAGAGCAATATGCATTGAAAGAAGATCCCCATCTGACCAGCGCCTTAATGTATGTGCTAGATGTCCGTTCTGAATTGATCGCTTATTATGAAAGACGTGGATATATGAAAACGGGTAATAAGCAGTCATATCCGGTTGAAGCAAATGTAGGGGTGCCAAGGGTCCCTATTAAATTGGTTGAAATGAAAAAAGACCTCAGATGAGGTCTTTTTAATTTAGGTTAGAAACCAGATGTAATAACCTAAAAGCATGAGAGGCCAAGCCACCCATGGGCTAAATAGCCATTTCCATAACCAGAAGTTGGGTACGAAACCCACTCCATAAATAAAACCACCAGAAATACCAATCATCACCAGCATAAGCTGGCTATGATTGTAGTGTCCGTTAGCATCTAGCATGAGTGAAGGATAAACCAACAAAATTGCAGCAAGAGGCAATGCCAACAGAAAAGAAAGGGCCATTGCAAATGCTTGAGCTTTTCGATGATTTGATGCTGTCATTGCTTTTGCCATCATTTATTCCTCATCTAGATTTTGATGATGTTCGATATAAAGTGCACTGAGTACACCCGCAAAACATGCCATCAAAATGCCTAGGATCCATGCGAAATACCACATTACGTTCTCCTTAATACAAGCTATGCGAGTTTGACTCGATGTGTTTGTTGGTAATGACTCCCCACATTTTGTAATAAGACCAACTGGTATAGATCAAAATAAGAGGAACAAAAATGCAGGCAGCAACTGTCATAACGCCTAAAGTAAGGTGACTTGATACAGCATCCCACATCGTCAAGCTAGAGTTAGGATTGATACTAGATGGAAGTAGGAATGGGAATAGGGCAAAACCAGCAGTTAAAATTGCTCCTACAATCATTAAACTTGTACCAGTAAAACTTAAGCCCGCTTTTGCTTTTGAAGATGCAAAAATTGCAATGATTGCGCCTAATATGGCAAGAACAGGGGCAACTTTAGTCACTGGGTAGGTGCTGTAATTGTTCATCCAACCTGGATTGCTATTGGTAACCACTTCTTTAGCTAAAGGGTTAAGCGCAGTATTTGGGTCTATAGCAACAGCATAGCTATAACCTGGAACTTGCCCGAAATAGAGCCATGCTCCAATTACAAGGAAACAAATTAAAAAGATAATTGCCATAATTTGAGTGGCTTTGGCAGAGCGCTGTTTTAAAGCTTCATCAGTACGTAGCATGAGCCATGCACCGCCATGTGCACAAAGCATAGACAGACTTACCACACCGCAAACTAGAGCAAAGGGGTTAAGAAGGGCAAAAAAGCTGCCTGTATATTCAGAGCGTAATGTGCTATCTAAACTAAAAGGAATGCCTAAAAATAAATTACCGAAGGCCACACCAAACACAAGCGCTGGAACAGCACTACCGATGCACAGACCCCAGTCCCAAGAGTTACGCCATTTGGTATTTTCAAGTTTAGAGCGATAATCGAAACCTACAGGTCTTAAGAAAAGTGCAAATAGAACTAACAAAAGTGCCCAGTACATGCCTGAGAAAGCGACTGAGTAAACCATTGGCCATGCAGCAAATAGTGCCCCACCTGCTGTAATAAACCAAACCTGATTACCATCCCAGTGTGGGGCAATGGTATTGATTGCAGCACGGCGTTCGCTATCGGTTTTTCCAACGAAAGGCATGAGAGCCATAGACCCCATATCAAAGCCATCGGTAAGAGCAAAGCCGATCAGAAGTACGCCAACTAACACCCACCAAATGATTTTCAATAATTCATATTCAATCATGATAAGGCCTCCCCTTTAACCGCTGCTTTCGGTTCTTGCTTTTCAAAATGATATTTGCCAGTGTGTAGAGAGCTTGGTCCTAAGCGAGCAAATTTGATCATTAAATACATTTCAATAATCAAAAGAGCCGTGTAGAACGCTGCTAGCGCAATAATCGAACCCCATACGTCACCAGTACTTAAACTAGAAGTAGAGAGGTGGGTTGGTAGAATTTCACCAATAGACCATGGTTGACGACCACCTTCAGCTACATACCAGCCAGTTTGTGCAGCAATCCAAGGAAGCGGTAGAGCCAACAATGCATATTTCAGTAGCCAAGGTTTATTTTCAGCATTTCTTTTTGCTACAGCCCAAGTCGCTAAAACGAAGAGTAATAGCATTAAGAAACCAGAGGCAACCATTGCGCGGAAAGAGAAAAATAGCGCTGTAACATTTGGAACAGTATCTTTTACAGCAGCTTTAATATTTTGCTCGCTTGCATCAACTACATTGGGTGCATATTTCTTAAGAAGTAGGCCATAACCTAAATCTTTTTGATTTTTTTCAAAAGAGGCTAATAACTCTGGTGAACGATCACCTGCACGTAATTCTTCAAGTTCGGCATAGGCAAGCATACCGTTGCGAATACGAACTTCATGCTGTTGCATGAGATCTTTAAGACCAGTAACTTCTTTGGTTGTTGAACGAGTTGCAATTAAACCTAATGCATATGGAATTTTAACTGCGTAATCTGTCCGCATCTCTTCATGGTTTGGTACACCAAACAAAGTAAATGGAGCAGGAGCAGGATGAGTATCCCATTCGGCTTCGATCGCAGCGAGTTTAGTTTTTTGAACATCACCGAGCTCATAGCCAGATTCATCACCTAACAAAATCACTGAAAGTGTAGATGCAAGACCGAAAATGGCAGCAATTGCAAAAGAGCGGCGTGCGAAAGGGAGATCACGTTTCTTAAGTAAATAATAGCTTGAGATGGCGAGTACAAAAATTGCACCAGTTACATAACCCGCAGAAACGGTATGTACGAATTTCACCTGAGCTACAGGGTTAAAGATAAGCGCACCGAAATCAACTAATTCCATACGCATTGTTTCAAAGTTAAATGCAGCACCTACAGGGTTTTGCATCCATCCATTCGCCACTAAAATCCAAAGCGCTGACATGTTGGAACCGAGAGCGACTAACCATGTTACGCCTAGATGCTGAACCTTACTTAAACGATCCCATCCGAAGAAGAATAAACCAATAAATGTAGACTCAAGAAAGAATGCCATAAGGCCTTCAATTGCTAATGGAGCACCAAAAATATCACCTACATAGTGTGAGTAATAAGCCCAGTTTGTTCCAAATTGGAACTCCATGGTTAAGCCAGTTGTTACCCCTAAAGCAAAGTTAATACCAAATAATTTTCCCCAAAATTTAGTCATATCCTTGTAAATTTCTTTACCGGAAATGACATAAGTGGTTTCCATGATGGCAAGGATAAATGCCAAACCTAGAGTTAAAGGGACGAAAAGAAAGTGATACATTGCGGTCATCGCAAATTGAAACCGCGAAAGATCAACCACGCTTTCAGAAATCATCAACGTGTCTCCTTAATGTGGGAAATGTTATCGCCGGCAATATGCTCGGCGACCTGATTGTCAAAATTTTTGGGGATGGTGGGAGCATCAAACCAAATATGTTTGATCGTTAAGAGAAGCACTATTTTTATTATTAGAATAATAGTGATTTCTTTAACTAAACGACCATTAAGATTTTTAAAATTAAGGCTCATAAATTAAACCTCATTTGATATTAATTTTATTATTAATCAAAATATAATAAAAATAAACATTAAATATATTTTAAATGAATATTTAAATAATTAATTTTTATAAAACAAACATTTAATATTTTAAAATAAATACTATACTAAAATGGTTTGAATTGATTATTAAATCCTACTAAAACACTTGTAAATAAAAAATATTAAGTTGATTAAAATGGTTTGTTTTAATTTAATACCAACCAAAATGGTTGTATATTATATTTATAAATACTATTTCAAACTAAAAGAGTTGGAATAATAAATAATTAATTAAAAAGAAAATAATAAATATAGACGTAATAAAGCCTGCAAAAAGCAGTAAGTAAATAGAATAGTAGTGAGAATTTAATCGGGGGCGAAAAGATCGTTTGATACAGAAATTTTCTTGGCTACATAATGGCTTTTATGCACTCTGACAAGGATAACTTGAGAGTATAATTCGAGTTCGCCGTATTCTGGTTCGACTTGAACGTAATGTAGCTGGCCGAATTCATCACGCACACGCGCTTGGGCAGAAAACCCAGGTCTAGCATTACCACTGGAAACTGTCGCTAAACGTCCTAAAAGATTATAGTTTGTATGAGTAAGCTTTGGTTTAATTACTTGGTCAAGGCAGTGAATCATGAATACAGTAAAAAAGATTGCGATGACAAGGGCTGGGACGATTAAATAAAATGGTGAAATAAAATAATGCTGGATTGCAAAGAAAGAGAGCTGTAAAAAATAGCCTGCAAAACTAAAATTGATAAGTAAAAAAACGAAAATTAAAGCTTTAGAAAATTTAACGTTAAGTAGTGGTGAATTGGAAAGCCAAACAGGCGCAATTTTTTTGAGTAATTGACTTGGACGAAGTCCAATATACATACCAATGGTTTCTACCACGCTGAGTAATATCAAAGCCACTACACTTAAGTGAAATGGCATAAGATAATAATTGAAAAAGAAATCAGCCATGGCAGAAACTCTAATGTTGATCGCTTCAGTCTACGATATAGATACCGCCATCTGAATGTACTTTAATCTCAACTTTATTTAAAAAATCACCTAAACATGGTCCTGAGATACATTCGCCTGTTTCCACAGTGAATAAAGCACCATGGGTAGAACATTGAATATATTCTTGGTCTTGATCCAGAAATTGATTTTCTAAATATTCAAGCTCTGTTTGCAAGTGAGGGCATAGGTTTTGATAAGCATAGAATGCGCCATCACGTTGCGTAATGAAAATAGTAGTTCCTTGTAAAGTGTCAAAAGCTCTAGCTTCACGCTCAGGAACTTCTTCCGTCATACAGATCCTTTCCATTTCAAGCACATTCCTTCTGAAAATTTTCAAGAAGTTTAGCATAATCATTAATTGCTAAACGTGGGCCAAACTGAGAAACAACCTCACTAGAAATCAAGACAGCCAACTGTGCAGCAGCATTCAAATCTTGATGATGGTTTAGGGCGTATAGGAATGCGCCTGCAAATGCATCACCCGCACCATTGGTATCAACGGCTTCTACATGACGGCCTGCCACATGGAAATGTTGAGTAGAGTTAGAAACTAAAGCACCTTTAGCACTTTGTGTAATGACTACTGTATGATTTTTAAAACGTAATTGAGCAAGAGCATCTTCAACAGTTGTTGTATTTGTATACATTAAGGCTTCTTGTTCATTACAAAATAGTAAATCTACGCCATCATCCATGAGCTCTTCTAAGCCTTCGCGAGCGTATTGCACCATGGCAGGATCTGAAAGAGATAAAGCAATCTTAACGCCATTTGCTTTTGCAATTTCTCTGGCTTGTTTTACAGCTTTGCGCGCTGTTTCACTTGTAGAAAGATAACCTTCAATATAAAGCCATTTTGCTGTTTTTAACGGTTCAAAGTCGATTTGATCTTGAGAAAGTTCAGCAGTGATGCCTAAATAAGTATGCATTGTACGTTCAGAGTCAGGACTAATGAGTACCATGCAGGTACCTGTCACGCCTTCACTGATTGATTTTGGAGTGGTTTGGATGCCAGCTTCATTTAAACCTTGCAGATAAATTGAACCCAAATCATCGTTACCAACGCGGCAACCATAAAAAGCACTTCCACCTAATGCACTAAAGGCTACAGTAGTATTCGCAGCAGAACCACCACTTGCTTGACCTTTATAATCTTGATGCTGTTTTAACTCCGCATAAAGAGCAGATTGAGTGTCGCCATCGGACAACTGCATGGTGCCTTTTTGCAAACCTTGTTGACTAAGAAAATCATCAGACACTTTAAATTCTTGGTCGATTAATGCATTACCAATTGCAAAAAGATCTACAGTTGCCATATGTGTTGTCACAAAATAAAAAAATCAGGTTGCTAAGTTTACACCATTGCTTGGATTTGCTGTAGTTTGTTGAATAAAATTCAGTTAAATCAAAAATTAGTGGAAAAATATTATTGTGTGAAAATTCTTTAGACTCACAAATAGCTCGTTGAGATAAAATTGATCAGCTTTTTTATTCAATGTCTATCATATACATAGAATTAAAAGCTTTTGTTCTGTTAGGATAAAACATTCATGGCTATGTGCTTGATATCAAAGCTGTGCCAATGAAAACTAATACTCAACAAAAACATAGTATTTTACTTGGCTTTTGTTCGCCAATCTCAAGCTGACTCAGGCTATAATGAGACTTATTCACTTATCCGATATGTTAGGAGATCACATGACTGTAGATGTCACTGAAACCATTTCTCAAACTGTTCACCCTGCGTTTCAGTTGCTACGTCAGCACCATGTAGAAGCATTAGATATTTTAGTGTCTGAATATAAGCATAAAGTCACAGGTGCGGTGCATTATCACTTGGCAACTGATTATGATGAAAATGTATTTCTTGTTGCTTTTAGAACCCAGCCTATGGACTCTAAAGGCACGGCACACATTTTAGAACATACGGCTTTGTGTGGATCTGAAAAGTTTCCGGTACGTGATCCATTCTTTTTAATGATTCGTCGTTCTTTAAATACTTTTATGAACGCATTTACAGCAGCAGATTGGACAGCATATCCATTCGCTACTCAAAATAAAAAAGATTTTCAAAACTTACTTTCTGTTTATCTTGATGCGGCATTTGCTGCCAATTTGAATCCACTTGATTTTGCTCAAGAAGGTATTCGTATTGAACTTGAAAATGGTCAACCTGTATATAAAGGTGTTGTTTTTAATGAAATGAAAGGTGCAATGAGTGCGCCGTCTGATCAACTTTATCATCAGTTGGCTCATCATTTATTTCCTGAAACGACCTATCATTACAACTCAGGTGGTGATCCGAAAGATATTCCTGATTTAACGTATGAGCAGTTAGTCGATTTTTATAAAGTACATTACCACCCAAGCAATGCTGTATTCATGACCTTTGGTAATCAGACAGCATATGAACTACAAGAGCAGTTTGAAAAACTAGCCCTACACAAGTTTTCTGCGGGAACAACTTTATACTCTAAGCCTGAAAAACGTTTAGCTGCACCAATTGAAGTAACAGAGAACTACGGTGTTGATAGTGATGATTTAAAAGATAAAACTTATCATGTTCTATCTTGGTTATTACCGGAAGCAAATGACATTAAATTGCGTTTAGGAATGCGTTTAGTCGAAGGGATTTTATTAGAAAATTCGGCTTCGCCACTGCGTCATTACTTAGAAACTTGTGGTTATGCTCAATCTACAGGTCCATTAATGGGCGTAGACGATAGTAATTTTGAAATGACTTTCTACTGTGGTGTTCAAGGTTCAAATCCTGAACATGCGCAAAGCTTTAGAGATGGTGTTTTAAATATTCTGCGTGATGTTGCTGCAAAACCAATTGATAGTAATTTAGTCGATGCAATTTTGCATCAAATCGAGTTACATCAACGTGAAATTAATGGTGATGGTACACCGTATGGTTTAAGTCTAATTTTAAATGGCTTAAGTGGTGCGATTCACCATAATGATCCAATCCAAATTTGGGATGTTGACAGCGCAATTGCACAAGTTAAAGAAGAGTTGAAAGACCCAATGTGGTTATCAAATCTGATTCAAACACATTTGCTCGACAACCCTCATCGCGTACAGATGACTTTAGTTCCAGACCCGACCAAGTCTGTAAAAGAGCAGGAAGCGGAAAAAGCTCGTTTAGCGGCTATTGGTGAAAAGCTAACAGATGCTGATAAGGCTGAAATCATTGCTAAGACTAAGGCTTTAGAGGAACGTCAGGACACTCCTGATAATCTTGAGTTATTGCCAAAAGTAGGTTTGGAAGATGTACCTGCTGACTTGCATATTGTGCAAGGTCAGTTACGCGAAATTATTTGTAATCGTATGGATACGCCGTTGAACTTGTACCATGCGGGTACTAACGGCATTTACTATCAACAAGTACTCATTCAGATTCCTGAAGATATTGTGAAGTCACCTTACTTCAATTTGCTTTCTATTTTGATGGGTGAAGTGGGTGCAGGCGAATATGGCTATCTTGAACTACAAAACTTGCAAACCGCTGTAAGTGGTGGTTTAGGAATGGGCGCTTCTTTACGTAGTAAAGTTGATGATAAAGATAAAATTAGTGCTTGGCTGACTTTAACGACTAAATCTTTGACTCAGAAATTTGATGCAATTCATTTATTAAAATTAGCATTTGAACAGCTTCGATTTGATGAGAAAGAACGAATTATCGAGTTACTGCAACAACGTAAAACACGTTGGCAATCTCGTTTATCTGGTTCAGGTCACAGCTATGCGATGCAGATTGCTTCTCGTAACATGAGTGCCCTGGCTCAACGTGACTATCAAAACACGGGTTTAGGTGCATTGAATTGGTTGGGTGAGCTTGTTACTAAAATTACCCAAGATGATGCCGCTTACGATGAGCTGATTGCAGAATTAAAACGTATTCATAGTAAGTTGTTGCAAGCACCTAAACAGTTCTTACTAGTGTGTGAAGAACATCAATCTGAACGTTTGGTTGAAGAAATCCAGAATGTTTGGGATAAGTTGAATGTTGATACAGCTACAACTGAGTTAACTCAAGTAGAACAAGCTAATGATAATAATCATGAAGCATGGTTAATTCAGGCAAACGTTCAATTCTGTGCGTCTGCATATCAAGCCGTAGAAGTATCACATCCAGATGCGGCTCCATTAATGGTATTGGCAGCTTATTTACGTAACGGATTCTTGCACAGTGCTATCCGTGAAAAAGGTGGTGCTTATGGCGGCGGGGCTAGTTATGATGGAAATGCTTGTTCATTCCGTTTCTTTAGCTACCGTGACCCACGTTTAGCAGAGACGTTTAAAGACTTTGAAGCAAGCGTGCAATGGTTATTAAATACAGAGCAACAACCTCATCAGCTTGAAGAAGCAATTCTTGGTTTAGTGGCAAGTATGGATAAACCAGGCTCTCCAGCAGGTGAAGCGATTACAGCATGTTATGCATTGTTGCATGCGAGAACACCAGCTTTCCGCCGTACTTTGCGTGAAAGATTGTTGCATGTAACATTGGATGATTTAAAACGTGTTGCTCGTCAATATTTAGTAGAGCAAACTCCTGTAAAAGCTGTAGTTGCGCCATTTGCTAAACGTGATGAATTGCAGCAATTAGGTTTTACCATTCAACAAGTTAATTAAAATAAAAATTGGAGATTGAACATGGCGTTCAAACAATTTGAACGCACATCTTTACAGCTAAGCATGGGAATCGTGCTTAGCTGTTTATGTGCGTCTGTAACATATGCTGATACCTTAGCTCCAGCAAACCCTGCCACAGTTGATGCATGTGTTGCTCTTGCTTCGAATGCCGATCGTCTGGCTTGTTACGACTCTGTATTTAAACCAGCAGCTCTACCTGTTGTGCAAGCCGCTGTAGTACCTGAGCCTGTTAAAAAAATCGATCAGCCTGTTGTTCAACCAGAAACATTTAAAGAGAAGGTGGTAGATACAGTTAGTAATATTAAAGTGATTGGTAAAGCGCCTACACTTGAACCTACTACTTCTTTGCTAGATCAACGTTGGGAGTTATCTGAAAAAAGTAAACTCGGTGTTTGGAATATTCGTGCTTATCAGCCAGTCTATTTACTACCTGTATTTTGGACCAGTGACAAGAATGAATTCCCGAGTAGTCCAAATCCAAATAACACTGTAACGGATGCTCAGAATCTGAAATCAACAGAAAGTAAGTTTCAGATTTCTTTGAAAACCAAAGCTTGGGAAAATATTTTTGGAAATAATGGTGATTTGTGGGTAGGGTATACACAATCTTCACGTTGGCAGACGTTCAATGCTGAAGAATCTCGCCCATTCCGTGAAACGAACTATGAGCCAGAAGCAAGTTTAATGTTTAGAACGAACTACGAGTTGCTTGGTTTGGATGGACGTTTGCTTGGAGTTACCTTAAACCATCAGTCAAATGGTCGTTCAGATCCATTATCTCGTAGCTGGAACCGTGTAATTTTTAATGTTGGATTGGAGCGTGGTAATTTTGCTTTAATGCTTCGTCCATGGATTCGTCTTGAAGAAGATAGTAAAGATGATAATAATCCGGATATGGAAGATTACATTGGTCGTGGTGATTTAACAGCGTTTTATAAGTGGAAGCAGAATGACTTCTCTTTAATGCTGCGTCATTCATTGAAAGGTGGTGATGACTCTCATGGTGCTGTGCAATTTGACTGGGCTTTTCCAATCAGTGGCAAGTTACGCGGACATTTCCAGTTGTTTAACGGTTATGGTGAAAGCCTAATTGATTATAACCATCGAGCAACTTATGCTGGTTTGGGTGTATCGCTCTTGAATTGGTACTAAGAAGCTATAAGAAAAGCCGCTTTTAAAGCGGCTTTTTTATTATCCAATTTGAATATTGGCTTGAGGATGTTTGAGTCGACTCTTTTTCGGAGTAGCGATTAAATAGGCGAGTGTTAAAGGTCCAAGCCTTCCAGCAAACATGAGTAGGCTTAAAATGAATAAACTACCGTTATGTAAATCTGGTGTGATTCCACGAGAGAGACCCACTGTACATGCCGCTGAAACAACCTCAAAAAGCAAGTTCATAAAATCTGCTTTAGGTTCTAAGAGCAAAAGAGTAAAGAAGCCTATAAAAATCAGTATGCTCGTAATAGCAGTCACTGCTAATGCTTTATAGGTCGTTTCGTGAGATACAGAGTGGTTAAATATTCTAATTTCATCTGTACGGCGTAAAAATGAAATTACACTAAGTACTAAGATGACAAAGGTGCCAACTTTGATTCCACCAGCTGTACTCAGTGAACCACCACCAATAAACATTAGTAACATCATTAGTAATGAGCTACTGTTGGTCATTGCACCTGTATCAATGGTATTGAAGCCTGAAGATCGTGGAACGGTTGCCTGAAACCAAGCGTTTAATGCTTGTTCACCTGAGTTTAACATCCCTAAAGTCGCGGGATTTTGAGCTTCTAAAGCCCATATTAAAATAAAGGCAACGAGGTTAATAATTGCAATGGTGGTAAGAATAAGTTTGCTATTTGGCGTTAGTTTTTTCCATTTTTTGTTTTGTTTAATATCCATGAGCACTAAAAAACCAAGACCACCTAAGGTGTAAAGGATGCTAATGGTTATACAAATAATATAGTTACTTTGGAAATTCATTAAACTATTGGAAAATAATGAAAAACCAGCATTGTTGAATGAGGAAATACTGTAAAAAGCCGCATAATATAAACCACGAGCAAAGCCATAGGTTGGTGTAAAAGCGGTAGTAAGAATAACTGTACCAATCAGCTCAAAAATAAGAGTATAGGTGACAACGCCTTTAGCAACAAAGGTAACTTTTGATAGGCTTGTTTGCCCGAGACTATCTTGAGCCATCATTTGCTGTTTAAGACCAACTTTTGGTGACAAACTTAATGCGGCCAATATCGCAAAAGTCATAAAACCTAAACCGCCAGACTGGATCAGTAATAAAATAATAGTTTGCCCAAAGAGAGTAAAAGACTCATGAATATTTAAAACAGATAGACCAGTAATGGTAACTGCTGAGGTGGCTGTAAAAAGCGCATCCATCCAACTGACATTGCCTGTATTCGCAAATGGCAATTTAAGCAATAAAGTGCCAAAAGTAATAAAGCCTAAAAACCCTAGCGCTAAAAGTGAAGGAGGGCTTAAATTTAACGTTTTATGAGGCTTGGGATATATAGACATATTCTAGAGTTCGTTTTCTTATAAGAAGCAATTAGAAAGTTTCTTTAACTGTGATAAATGACCTTCTAAAATAAGAATATCATGTGTTTGCAAAGTGAAATTTTCTTCAGTCTCAAACAAAATTTGCTGCTGTCTTTTCACGAGCAATGTTTTGACTTGAGGTGCCTGCTGCATAATGCCATATAAATTGATGCCGTTAAGCTTATCTGGGATTTCAATCTTGATAATGTAATGGTCATCTTCTAAAGACATATAGCGGCTTACCATAGGGTAGTTCAGAGCTTGAGCAACTCTTACGCCCATATCTTCTTCAGGATGAATAATCTTATTGATATTAAGGTGTGACAAAATGGTGTGATGAGCTTTGGTTTTTGCTTTTACCCAAATTTTATCAATTCCTAAATTTTTTAAGTTCAACACACACAAAATACTGGCTTCAATATCTTCACCAATTGCGACTACAACAGCATCACAATTTTGGATATTCAATTCGTCAAGCACATGTTCATCGGTAGCGTCAGCAATGACGGCATGAGTTAAAACGTCGGCAAGATTTTCGACATTCTTTTTTACCGTATCGATGCCAATAACATCATGATTCAATTTTGTGAGTTCTTGAGCAACTGTGGCTCCAAAACTACCTAAGCCAATGACTGCAAACTGTGCCATGTTGGTCCTTTTTTCCGAGTTAGATCATTATTTTTAAGGATATTTTCTTTAAGATAAAGAGATGCAATGTAAAGATGATAGAAATATAAAAAGATTGTATAAAAAAGCCGACAACTTTGTCGGCTTCTTCATCAAAATTAAAGATTATTTTAAGAAGCGTTTATAGCCGACGTTATCAGTAATTTCTGCATACGGATAATTAATCTGCTCGAGAGTCTCAATCAATCCATCAGGGTTTTGTTTAGCATCTGTTGCTTGTAAGCCAACTAATACACGACCTTCAGCAGCGCCGTGATTACGGTAATGGAAGAGGGTAATGTTGTGGGTTGGACCTAAACGAGTTAAGAAGGTTAAGAGCGCACCAGGTCGTTCAGGGAACTCAACACGGAACAATCTTTCATCATCTAGATTTGCATGACCACCAATTAAATAACGAATATGTAATTTGGCAACTTCATCGTCAGAAAGGTCATCTACAATATAATCTTGCTGTTTTAATTGTTCCAAAATTTCATGGCGCTCTGCATCTCCACCTTTTAAACTAATACCGACGAATACTTGTGCTTCCTCTGTATTGTTTGCTCGGTAGTTAAACTCAGTAATATTGCGGCCTTGTAAAGCACGGCAGAAGCCTAAGAATGCGCCTTTTTCTTCAGATAAGGTAACTGCATAAATCGCTTCGCGTTGCTCACCTAACTCGGTACGCTCAGCAATATAACGGAGGCGGTCAAAATTCATATTGGCGCCGCACACAATCGACACCATATTTTTATTACTGATTTTATGTTCGTGAATATATTTTTTGATACCCGCTAAAGCCATTGCGCCAGAAGGTTCAACAATGCTGCGGTTTTCATCAAATGTGTCTTTAATTGCTGCACAAATTTCATCTGTATTCACAGTCACAATATCAGGATCAACAATCGGGCCTGAGTTATCAGATTTGCGCAAACGAATAATATCAAAAGGTAAAGCACCAATTTGGGCAACAGCCGTACCATCTGCAAATAAGCCCACGTGTGGCAAAATTACACGTTCATTTGCTTCTAAAGCTGCCTTTAAACAAGCAGACTCTTCATATTCAACGCCAATAACTTTTACATGCGGTGCAACTTCTCCAAGGTAAGCTGCTACGCCTGAAATAAGGCCACCACCACCTACGGCAACAAACACGTACTCTACATCACGCCATTGACGTAAAATTTCATTGGCAATTGTGCCTTGACCTGCAATGACAAGTTCATCGTCATAAGGTGGAATAAATACAAGACCTTCAACTTCAGCACGTTGTTGAGCATATTTATTTGCGATATCAAAGCTATCGCCATGTAATACGACTTGACCACCTAAGCGTTTAACAGCCTGAACTTTAATGTCAGGTGTTGTGCTTGGCATAACAATAATAGCGGGAATTCCTAGTCTTTGTCCTGACAAAGCTACGCCTTGAGCATGGTTACCAGCAGAGGCGCAAATTACTCCGCGTTCAAGTTGTTCTTTTGGTAATTGACTAATACGGTTATAGGCACCGCGTAATTTAAAAGAAAAAACGGGTTGTAAATCTTCACGCTTAAAACGAATTGTATTGTTTAATTTTTGACTAATTCGTGGAGCTGCTTCGAGAGGTGTTTCAATTGCAACATCATAAACCGTTGCTTGTAAAATTTGTCGTACCACACGAGACAGCATGTTCATCTTCCCTATAACAGTTTAAAATAGGAAATTATTGTAGCAAACCCTTGTGCATTTGCGCCGTTTATTGGCGCATAAATGTCAAAAAATAGTTGAGTGATGTAATGAGCCTATATGCAACCCAAGATGAAAAGAAACAAGCTGCTGCGAAAGCTGCTTTAAAACACTTACCCAAAGGTGGCATTTTGGGTATTGGGACTGGAAGTACCGTAAACTTTCTAATTGATTTATTACCTGAATTACAATTAGAAGCGGCTGTGGCAAGTTCTCAAGCAACTGCTGATCGCCTTAAAAAACTTGGTATTGAAGTGGTTGATATGAACCATGTAGGTAGCCTAGATGCCTATGTTGATGGTGCAGATGAGATTGATCGCCATATGCATATGATTAAAGGTGGTGGTGCTGCATTAACACGTGAGAAAATCGTTGCATCAATCGCTAAGAAATTTGTATGTATTGTTGATGATTCAAAATGGGTTGATCAACTTGGACGTGATTTCCCATTACCAGTAGAAGTTATTCCAATGGCACGTTCAGCTGTAGCTCGTAAATTGGTAAGTTTGGGTGGTGATCCGGTTTATCGTGAAGGTGTAGTTACAGATAACGGTAATGTTATTTTGGATGTTTTCAATCTTAATATTTTAAATGCTATTGAGCTGGAAAAAACAATTAACAATATTCCTGGTGTGGTAACTAACGGTATCTTCGCCTTAAATCCGGCAACGATTGCAATTGTTGCAACGAATAATGGTATTGAAGAGCGTACAGCACAGTAATGTCTGCAAAAATGCCAGAGATTAAAATCGTTCGACACGTAAGAGCACGAAAATTGCGCTTACGTGTTGAGCCTGCTTCAATCCGTCTTACGGTTCCTTTATTTTGTAGTAAAAAACAAATTCAGCATTTTTTAGCACAATCTGAACAATGGTTAACCGAGACATGGAATAAGCAACAAAACGTCCAATCGGCATCCATTGAAATTCCTTCGGAAATTTATTTCTTTAATAAAGAACAGCCATTTCAAGTGATTGTTCAAAAGCAGCATCGTGTTTTTCAATTCGACTGGGAAAACAATTCTTTATTTATTAAAAACACACAGCCATATTTGGCATTGCAAAACGCAGTTATTGCCTATGCGAAACAAGAATTACCAGAGCTTTTAAAAGAATTAAGTGAGCACACTCATTTGGCTTATAGGGAGTGTACAATTCGCCGCCCGAAAACTCGGTGGGGAAGTTGTAGTAGTCAGCATAATATTATGCTACATGCAGGACTGGTACTTATGTCACACGAAATTGCTCGCTATGTGGCTATTCATGAGTTAGCGCATACTAAACATTTTGACCATAGTCCTGCATTTTGGGCAGAAGTTGAAAAATACGATCCATATTTTCAAAAACACCGCAGACAACTTAAATCAAATCCATTGCCTGCATGGTGGTATGTTTCAGCTTAACTAAAGGTACATTCTAGTTGAGGTGTTTGTAAGCTATCGGGTGCTTTCCGGCTATCTAAACCTGCTTTAGCACTAATAATTTTATTTGCTTTAATAGATAATTGGATAAAGTTGTATTGTTGCGTCGTGTTATTTGGTTCGGCTGAACTTGAATTGAGTAAATAACTTGAACTAGCAGCATCTGTTTGCAATAAATTATCGGTACTATCAGCACTTAAAGCAGCACGATAAATTTGTGAACCTTTACTTAAGTCGATTTGACCGTTCGCGCGAAAATTAAGCTGACATCCAGTTGAGGTGTCTTCATAGTGGCCCACTAAATAGTCTGTAGCTGGTAGGTTTGGATCTGATAGGTTGATGCTAGTTAAGCCTTGTTTGCATGGATAGCTTGATCCATTACACGTCGCTGTGGTGGTAAACCCAACAGCTCTACGGTAATCTCCAGCACCGTCAATGCGAATGAATGTTGTTGAATTTACAGTAGGAACAATTCCTGTATATTGTTTTTTTTGTAGAAGTTCATAACCCGTCTGATCTAAAGACTGTTGTGAATTAGCCTGAGCCAATTGCAAAGTAGATGCTTTTAGGTTGGTTCCAAAGTAATCGCGCGTTACTTTTTGATTAGCTGCAATATCTAACAGCGTATTTTTTAGTGGATCAATATTATCTGGAGCAGGTGTGAAAATAGGAGTGAAGGATGTTTGATCCCCATGAAGTTTTTTCCCATCCAAAAAGCCATCTTTTAAATCAGTTGCTAAACTTTTAACAAGTTCTTGGTAGGTGTTTGCTCCGCCATGAATCGTTGACCAATATTGTAAGTAACCAAAGCTAAGATAACTATCTACATATGTACTAGGTTTAGTAGTTGAGTATCGCAACAAAGTTAAATTCAGAAGGGAATTAGCTGGACTTAAACTTGGAATGTCACCATCCTTAAACGCATTCATTAACGATTTGTAGACATCTTGAGAAGCTAAATCCACATGTAATTGCTCAATACGGGTTGGGTCAACCGTTTCTTGAGGGAGTTGTCCCGAACGTATGACAGCTCGTTGATAAACTGCTTCACTGCTTGGGCTAATGAATTGGATTCTGCCACTTACACTGTTTGGTGTAATAAATGCATGATAAATACCTGACAAATTTTGGTATTGTGGAGTAATGGGGTCAAACACTTGAGATGAGCTTTGAGTTGTAATTTCTACGCGATATAAACGATTCAATTTTGCAGTAGGAATTTTGACATTAAAGCTATTTAAACTCGCAATTGAAGTATCCACTAAAATAGCATTGTTGGTATTGTCATATACTTTAAGCTGGATATTACGCATTTCTACAGGGGTTTTTAAAGTAACATCAGTTGTTGCTTCAGGTGTAGGGTCAACTGGCGTTGGTGTAGTGGGTGAACTGCCTCCACTACTACCTCCACCTCCGCAACCAGTAAGGGCTACACTTAAAATAAATGTGCTCAAGCCAAGGTACGTGCGTAATTTTGTTTCTTTTGATTGATGAAGCATCCTAGCTCTCCAAAAATTAATCTGGTATTTATTTGCTGATATTTATGTGGTTATGACAGTCCAGTAAGTGCTATCTGATTGTCGCTAAAATTAAAAAAATTAAAATTACTAAGCATGAAATGGTTTTGTAAGCTTGGACATCCTGTCATACTACTGCTCAAGTATAGATTCAAAAATTGAGGTAATGCACGTGATTTCTGTCGGAATTGTTGGTGGAACGGGTTATACAGGCGTTGAACTATTACGTATTTTATTACGACATCCTAAAGCGCAGGTTCGAGTTCTTACTTCACGTACAGAAGCGGGCAAACCAGTTGCAGATATGTTCCCTAATTTACGTGGACATACTGATCTTCAATTTTCAGATTTAAACATTGATGCATTAAAAGAGTGTGATGTTGTATTTTTTGCAACGCCACATGGTGTTGCCATGCAACATGCCAAAGATTTAATTGCAGCTGGAACTAAAGTTATTGATTTAGCAGCAGACTTTCGCTTACAAGATCTTGAACAATTTGAAAAATGGTATGGTATGGAGCATGCTTGCCCAGATGTACTAAAAGATTCTGTATATGGTCTAACTGAGTTAAACCGCGAAAAAATTAAACAAGCTCAAGTTATTGGTAACCCTGGTTGCTATCCGACGACTGTTCAATTAGGTTTAGCGCCACTATTAAAATCAGCACAAGCACTCATTGAAACCAAAAATATTATTATTGATGCGAAGTCTGGTGTTTCGGGTGCTGGCCGTAAAGCAAGCTTGGGCATGATTTATAGTGAAAACGCTGATAACTTTAAAGCATATGGTGTTGCAGGTCATCGTCACCATCCAGAAATTGTAGAAGCCTTAGAAAATATTGCAGGACAAAAGGGCGGGTTTGATGGACTCTTATTTGTTCCTCATCTAGTACCTATGATTCGCGGTATGCTGAGTACAATTTATGTAGATTTGACAGAAGCTGGTAAGCAGACAGACTTACAAGCTTTGTATGAAAACTTCTATGCTAATGAAAAATTCGTAGATGTTATGCCTGCAAATAGTTCACCTGAAACACGTAGTGTACGCGGTGCGAATGAACTTCGTATTGCATTATATAAACCACAACCAAATAAACTGATTATTTTGGCGGCTCAAGATAACCTTGTAAAAGGTGCATCTGGTCAGGCTGTACAAAATATGAACCTTATGTTTGGCTTTAATGAAGATGAAGGCTTACAAGGGATTGGTTTATTACCATAAAAAACTCTTTTTTGCTTCACACACATTTAAATTTCGATTTAAATGTGTGTCTTGACTCTGATCTTGAACACTGAGATGACGATGCAAAACTCTGGACAGACGACTTCAGCAGAAAGTTCGTTGCAAAAGAAAAAATTTTTAAACACCAATAAGCCTTTGTTTATTGGTGCTGCTATTTTAATGAGTGGTTGTTTTGCGCTCGGCTATACAATTGGGCACCGTCAAGGTTTAACTGTTGTCGGTTACGATGCAGATGCGGAGCAATTGGTTGAAGTGGTGCAAAAGCAAAAAACAGCCTTAGATGCAGTTAACAAAAGCCTTAATGCAGCGGTGCAAGAGCGTGATGTGGCTGTGACGAATGCAAATGATCTATTTGAAGCGCTTAATCAAGCGAACGCCGATAAGACTCAGCAAGAAGGTATGAGTAATATCTACCGTGAGATTTTGAGACAGCGCGGTGGTTTGAGCTTAACAATCCAAAATCTGGCAATTAAGCCTTTACCTGAAAATGCTTATGAATATCAACTAGATTTAGTTCAAGTAAGTCCAAGTAAGCGCCGTGCTTTAGGATCGGTTGAAATCAGATTGATCAAAGATACTGAGGTTTTAGTCGTACCACTTGAAGCGAAGAACTTTAACTTTACTGACTTTGAGCGCTTAACAGGTCGTTGGACAATGCCTAAAGGTTTCACGCCTCAATTTATTGAAGTGCGTTTAACTGGTGGCTCTGATACACCGATTATTAAACGTTTTAGTTGGCAGCGTGGTAAACCTGTCGAAACATCTTCTGCTTTCGTGGCAGAAATTCCTCAAGCTGAAGCAAATTCACAATAGTAACATCCTATGCGAACAAATAAGCGTCAAACAAACTTAAAAGATATCAAGGCTTCTTTTCAGCAGTCTGGCTATGTCGATTGGCACTTCCACCCACGCTTAAGTGATTCGCAAAACGAAGATCATGATGGAGAGGTTGTTGTACAAACAGCCCCTCCTGAACTCAAGCGTCCCCCATTATATGCAGTCGTATTAATGAATGACGATTACACTCCAATGGACTTTGTAATTGAAATTTTACAACAATACTTTGCAATGAATCTTGACCAAGCAACTCAAGTAATGCTAACAGTACACTATGAAGGTAAAGGTATTGCCGGAGTCTATCCAAGAGACATCGCGGAAACTAAGGCAAACCTTGTTAATAATTACGCTCGATCGCAAGGTCATCCATTACTTTGCCAGATTGAGCCTAAAGCATAAGGGGGTTACATGCTCAGTCGTCAATTAGAAGTATCATTACGTTTGGCTGTTAGCATGGCTCGTCAAAAGAGACATGAGTTTCTTACAGTTGAACATTTATTATTAGCACTACTCGACAACGATTCAGCCGTGAATGCATTAAAAGCATGTGGGGCTGATATAGTTTCTTTGCGTAAAGAATTAGAAGAATATGTAGAACAGCATACTCCTAAGCTTGGCGAAAATAGCGAGCAAGCGCCTCATCCAACAGAAAGTTTCGACCGCATTTTGCAACGTGCTATTTTTCACGTGCAATCAAGTGGCGGCGATCGTACTGTTGAAGGTGCAGATGTTTTGGTCGCAATGTATTCAGAGCGTGATTCTTTTGCTGTGTATTTACTTAAACGTCATCAAATCAATCGTTTGACATTGACTCAATACTTGTCTCATGGGACACGTAAAGACGAAGTACAAGTTGAAGAAGAAGTTGAAGATATTGAAGGTGAAACTAGCGCAAGCAATGCAGGGCCACTTGAGCTTTATACGCTGAATCTAAATGTTGAAGCGCAAAAAGGCAAAACTGACCCATTGATTGGTCGTGAAAAAGAAATTGAGCGTACAGCTCAAATTCTGTGTCGCCGTCGCAAAAACAATCCATTGCTTGTGGGTGATCCAGGTGTGGGTAAAACCTCGATTGCTGAAGGTTTGGCATGGTTAATTGTGAATGGTAAAGCACCTAAACCTTTAAGTCAGGCTGAAATTTATAGTCTGGACATTGGTGCATTAGTTGCTGGAACTAAATATCGTGGTGACTTTGAAAAACGTTTAAAACAGTTGCTTAATGCATTGAAGAAAAATCCAAATGCGATTTTATTCATTGATGAGATTCATATGATCATTGGTGCAGGCTCAAGTATGGGCAGCACAATGGATGCTTCAAATCTTATTAAGCCAGCTTTAGCTAATGGTACTTTACGTTGTATTGGTTCAACGACTTTCCAAGAATATCGTCAGGTTTTTGAAAAAGACCATGCGTTATCACGTCGTTTCCAAAAAATTGATGTCAATGAGCCAAGTATTTCGGAAACAATTGATATTTTACGTGGATTGAAAACTAAGTTTGAAGATTTTCACCACGTACAATATGACGATAAGGCTTTGGTATCAGCTGTAGAGCTTTCTGCTAAGTTCATTAATGATCGTTTCTTGCCAGATAAGGCAATTGATGTCATTGATGAAGCAGGTGCTCAACGCCGTTTGAAAGCTGAAAGTGATGATAGCTTGATTACTGTAGAGAATATCGAAGATATCGTTTCTAAGATTGCTCGTATTCCACCAAAAACTGTGTCTAAAGATGATAAGTCAGTGCTTGAAAATCTTGAGCGTGATTTGAAACGTGTGGTGTTTGGTCAAGATGAAGCAATTACTGCATTAGGCTCAGCGATCAAGTTATCTCGTGCTGGATTGAAGTCACCAGATAAACCAGTGGGTAGTTTTGTTTTTGCTGGTCCAACAGGTGTAGGTAAAACTGAGGTTACTAAGCAACTCGCTAAATTATTGGGTGTAGAGCTTGTACGTTTCGATATGTCTGAATATATGGAACGTCATGCAGTTTCACGCTTAATTGGTGCACCTCCAGGGTATGTGGGTTATGACCAAGGTGGTTTGCTTACTGATGCGATTCACAAAAATCCACATTGTGTCTTGTTGCTTGATGAAATTGAAAAAGCACATCCAGATGTGTTTAATCTATTACTACAAATCATGGATCATGGCGCTTTAACGGATAACAATGGACGTAAGTCAGACTTTAGAAATGTGATTATTGTTCTGACTACGAATATTGGAGCAGAAAGTATTTCTCGCGCGAGCATTGGTTTCACTGAACAAGATCATAGTTCTGATAACCAAGAAGCGATGAAACGTGCTTTCTCTCCAGAGTTCCGTAACCGTCTAGATGGTGTTATTCAATTTAAAGCATTGCCAACAACTGTGATTGAGTCTGTAGTCGACAAATTCTTGACAGAACTACAAGCGCAATTGGATGAAAAACAAGTTGTTCTTGATGTTGATCAAAGTGCACGAGATTGGTTAGCTACAAATGGTTATGATCGTTTGATGGGTGCTCGTCCAATGCAACGTCTCATTCAAGAACACTTGAAGAAACCACTCGCTGAAATGATTTTGTTTGGTGAACTTGCAGATCATGGTGGTAACGTGGCTGTATCGGTGAAAAAAGAAGATGGCAAAGCTGTCGGCTTAAAACTTGAAGTGTTTGAAGATCATCATACAGCAGAACCAGCATAACTTATGTTAATTGATAGTCTTGCTATAACCCGAATACTCAGTGTATTCGGGTTATTTATTATCACAGCAATTGCTGAAATTCTTGGTTGTTATTTTCCTTATCTGATTTTAAAAGAGGGTAAGTCGGCTTGGCTGTGGCTACCTACTGTCTTAAGTCTGGCTATCTTTGTATGGTTGTTGACCCTACACCCAGCAGCTTCTGGGCGCATTTATGCGGCCTATGGCGGTATCTATATTTTTACTGCGCTTATGTGGCTACGCTTTGTTGATCAGGTGGGATTAACAAGATGGGATATATTAGGTGGTCTAATAGTGCTTTGTGGAGCTGGTTTAATTATTTTGCAACCTCAAGGGTGGATTCGTTAATGCACCATTGAATCAAATCTTAAGCGAGCAAATAAGAAGTTTTTTTCAAAAAAAAGACTTGTCAAACTCATCAACAATGCGTATTTTAGATTTAAGGAACATTTTTTAATATTTGAGATAAAGATGTTAAATCAATCTGTGAACACTAACGCTTATTATTACTTTTGGCAATTTAGATAGTTGCCTGAGCGTATTCGGGCATGAGAAAGTTGCCCATCACAGTTAATACCTGATCGGCAACCCCGATCAGGTTTTTTTATGCTTTATCTTTTTAGAATCGAGGAACTTAAAATGAACAACATGACTTATTCGTACTTTAGCAACTTTTATTGGTTTTACTTTTGCTTACCTTTACCAACGAATAGATCCAAAACGCTCAAATAAATGATCGGACTGAGTAGATTGCAGTCCCAAGGAAAAAACCAATGAATGCCCTAAATACTTTACTGACTCAAACCAATACAAAAGAAACACCAGTTAGTTTACCTATCCAGTTAAAAGCGAAATACCCGCTTGCACACTCTTTCGCACGTCAAATTGCCGAACATCGCCAAATTATTCAAAATATTCTTAACGGCAACGATCATCGTCTAATGGTAATTACAGGGCCTTGTTCAATTCATGATCCAGTTGCAGTACTTGAATACGCTGAAAAACTGCAAAAATTACAAGAAAAAGTTAAAGATCAGATTTTTATCGTGATGCGTACATACATTGAAAAACCACGTACCACAGTTGGTTGGAAAGGGTTCATGTATGATCCAAATTTAGATGGTTCATCAAATTTACAACTTGGTTTAGAAAAGTCTCGTGAACTCTACCTACAGATTATTGAAAAGGGTTTGCCAATTGCGAGTGAAATTTTAAGTCCAATGGCAACTGGCTATTTTGATGATTTATTGGCTTGGGGGGCAATTGGTGCTCGCACAAGCGAATCTCAGATTCACCGTGAAATCTCAAGTCATATGCCATACAGTATTGGTTTCAAGAATGGTACTGATGGTTCTATTCAGATTGCACTAGATGCGATTCAATCCGCGCAAAATGAACATCAATTTTTAGGAATGAATCAACAAGGCTTGCCTTCAGTGATTCAGAGTGCCGGAAATCCATTACCTCACTTGATCTTGCGTGGTGCGAATCATGGGCCAAATTACGATTTGGCTTCAATTCAGGCGATACGCGAAAAGTACAAACAGAATTTACCTGCACTGGTGATTGATTGTAGTCATGGTAATAGTGGGAAAGATCCGTTGCGTCAGCCAGAAGTTTTACAGCAAATCGTTGCTGAACGTTTAAAAACACAAGTTCGAGGTGTCATGATTGAAAGTCATTTGGTTGATGGTAACCAAAAGATTTCTTGTGATATGACTTATGGCCAGTCAGTAACTGATGGTTGTTTAGGGTGGGAAAAAACAGAGCAGCTTTTATTAAATGTCTCGAAGCAATTAAAGACAAAAGAATTAGCTCATTCCGCTTAATTATTTATGGGCTTTAAAAAGGGATCTGTAGATAGATCCCTTTGTTTTTTTAAGAAGCATGCTTGAGTTCGGATAAGAATGTAGTGATTTCATGCCCAAACTTTTTAGGCTCGGTTAATAAAGGTGTATGGCCTGAACGTTCAAAATATATTGCTTTTGCATGCTCAACGCTATGTGCAATTAGTGTCTGACCAGTTTCTGGATAAAGTGTCGAATTACGACCAATAAAGAAAGTGGTAGGACATGCTAACTGCTGAATTGCTTCTCGATAATCTTCATTATGATAAAGATAGTTTTCAACATACCAAAACAAGTAATCTAAACGTTGAATAGGTAATAAATATTTTTGTAAAAAAGGCTGTTTTAAAGCTGTTTTAAAAACTAGTGGACTAAATGGATTGCTACTTTGTAACTCAATAAAATCTACCCATAGACGGACTAGTTCTTGTCGATCTGGAAGTGATAGCTCATAAAGATATTTGGCGTTTTTATGCTTTAGCAATAATTGATAAATATCATTTAATAATTGTTTGAACTGGGTGTGAAGAGGGCCGAATAAACCATATTCCCAAGTCGAATCTACTGATATTTTTGGTGTCTGATCAATATGTAAATAGGCTTTTAACTGCTGTGCCAGTTGCGCATGTTTCATGCCATGCATGGCAGTTGTTGCGCCCATTGAATAACCCATCAAGATAAAGTTATCAAGTTTTAATTGATCTATTAAATGAGCAACATCTTGCCAATGACTAGAAATGGCATCTTGCTCGGGAATTGCACAATTCTTTGATCCACCGAAACCACGCCAGTCTGGAATAATAAACTCATATCCTTTGCGGTTTGCATAAATAAACGGTAGCCACTGCCAACTTTGCATGCCAAGGCCAGATAAAACCAAAACAGGCTCACCACGACCAACACGGCGTACAAATAAATTTTCCCGATCGGGCATGGTGTAATACGGCATGGCTATTCTCCAGATGGGTTATCTTGGGCAAAGCGTTTTAATTGAGGGATGACTTGTTCCAACCATTTGATCCATTCACTTTCCATCGTAATTCCAAGTTCTAAGATCATTTTGTGGATGTATAACACACGGTCATTTAGATCATCACTGTCTTTAAAATCTTTATCATAAATACTTTGATAAAGTTTGAGCTTCTCTTGATGTAAACCAAGATGCCTTAACAGTTCAGGTAATATCTGATTATTGCTCAATTGTGCTTCTGCACGCAATCTAACCATTAAATCATCACGAAGCTGTGCAGGTTCACTTTGTTGCGTCATCCATGAGGCTAGTTCTATACGACCCAGTTGTTCGACCTGATAGGTTTTTTTTCGGCCATTATCCATTTCATTTTCTAAAGTGGAAACCCAGCCTTTTTTAAGCATGTTATTGAGTTCACGATAAATTTGCTGGTGAGTGGCATTCCAGAAAAAGCCCATTGAGCGGTCAAAGCGACGGGCAAGTTCAAACCCCGTACTTGGACGTTCAAGCAAGCTGGTCAATAAAACATGAGGAAGTGACATGGCAATCCAGTTTGTAAGCAAAAGTAAAGTGTGACTCATGAGATTATGCAACATGTTGCATAAAAGTCAAAATTTGATTATAAATTTATGCAACAAGTTGCATTAGCAAGCTATTGCTAGCCATAGGAGAAAATATGTCAGCTTATCCACATTTATTAAAGCCACTTGATTTAGGCTTTACTACTTTAAAAAACCGTGTGCTTATGGGGTCGATGCACATTGGATTAGAAGAAGCACCGCAAGGATATGAGCGCATGGCTGCGTTTTATGCTGAGCGTGCAAAAGGTGATGTGGGTTTAATTGTAACTGGCGGTGTTTCTCCAAATGATGATGGTGTTGTATTTAGCCACGGGACCAAACTAGATACAGTTGAAGAAGCTGAAAAACATAAAGTGATTACCCAAGCTGTCCATGAAGCTGGGGGTAAAATTGCTATGCAGATTTTACATACGGGTCGTTATTCTTATCAGGCAAATAACGTTGCGCCTTCAGCAATTCAAGCACCAATTAACCCAATTAAGCCAAAAGCTTTAAGCTCTGCCGAAGTACAACAAACCATTGATGACTTTGCTAACTGCGCCAAACTTGCTCAGTATGCGGGCTATGATGGCGTAGAAATCATGGGCTCTGAAGGTTATTTAATTAATGAATTTATTGCAGCTCGAACGAATCATCGTGATGATGAATGGGGTGGTAGTTACGAAAATCGTATCCGCTTTCCAATTGAAATTGTAAAGCGCACACGTGCTTTAGTTGGTGAAAATTTTATCATTATTTATCGTTTATCTATGCTTGATTTAGTTGAAGGCGGTTCAAGTTTTGATGAAGTGATTCAGCTTGCAAAAGAAATTGAAAAAGCAGGCGCAACAATTATCAATACAGGTATTGGCTGGCATGAGGCACGTATTCCTACAATCGCAACTAAAGTTCCTCGTGCTGCATTTACTTGGGTGACTGAAAAACTTAAAGGTGAAGTCTCTATTCCTTTAATTACTTCTAACCGAATCAATACGCCTGAAATGGCTGAACATGTATTGGCATCGGGTCATG